>DATEIH010000139.1:0-2100 GCA_035279165.1 Candidatus Nitrosocosmicus sp.
TAATACGAATTTACGCAAAATATATAAATTTTATAATTATAACAGTGTTATTTTGACGAATATTTATATTATGTATTGATATATAAAATTTTATGTCATTCTTGACTATCAAAAATCTAAATGTCAATATTGAAGATAAAAAAATACTTAACGGTGTTAATTTGGACGTTGATAAAGGTGAAGTTCATGCCATTATGGGATTAAATGGCTCTGGAAAAAGTACATTAGCCAACGTTTTGTTGGGTCATCCGCGTTATTCTGTAACTTCAGGAGATATTTTAGTCAATAATGAGAGTATTATTGATTTAAAAACTGATGAAAGAGCAAGGAAGGGATTATTTTTAGGATTTCAATATCCAACTGAAGTATCAGGAGTAGGATATAGTCATTTCTTACGCAATGCCTATAATTTATTAAGCAAATCCCTGACAGCCGAACAAAAGGATCGAGAAGTTTTCATAACCGTAAAAGAATTCCATGAATATCTAAAGAGAAATCTTGATAATGTAGGTCTAGATCAAAGCTTTTTAAGTAGATATCTTAATGAAGGTTTTTCTGGAGGAGAAAAAAAGAGATCTGAAGTAATGCAAATGCTGGTCTTGAGACCAAACCTTGCAATTCTTGACGAGCCTGATTCCGGATTGGATATAGACGCTGTAAAGTCTGTTGCTGAGGCTATTAATAAATTAATTGAAACAGGTGCAGGAGTAATTGTAATTACTCATTATGCAAGGATTTTGCGTTATTTGAATAAACTAGATAAGGTACATGTGATGTCAAAAGGGAAAATCATTAAAACAGCCGGGAAGGAGCTGTCGGAGGAATTAGAGTCCAAAGGATATACATGGCTTGGACTGTCTGATGAATCAGTAGATGCCGTATAGAGATATCTAAAACAGGGTTTTGCAGACCTTTTCACACTTTTGCTAGACTTATTTAGATAGATAGTGAAATCCATGTTAAGAAAACAGTTTGTTTATTTTGTTGAAAAATCTCTTTCTCAAAGAACTATCCTTAAGAATTGGAAAATATTGACTTAGTGTAATATGGCTATTGAGCATATAAATCACTGAATTAATGTATTAGTTTCAAAAATATTGATTTTTGTTTCTTGTTTTTATGTATGTGTAGTAACTTCTGACATTATTTATGAATAAAAGAAATATAAGATTTTAAATCTCTAAAACAGTTATCATTTTAATCTCATTCATTATTTTCCATTTACCTTAACGTAAGTTTATTATCCACTCTCGCTTGGTTATATCGTTGCAATTACGGCGTATTAGGTCAGCTTGCAAGCAAAAGGGTAAGACAAGATAATCTGTCATTTGAACTTTGAAAAGGTGATCATATGAAAAAAAAGATAAGAATAATAAAAAACAATGATCTGATGGGTCATGGGACATTCCTTGAGCCACATTCTGTTGTTTTCGATCCTACAAATACATACTTGGAAAGTAAAAGAGACGATCAAGTTAGAGAAAAAATAACAGATAAGGCTAAAAAGAAAAAGGTAGCGAATAAAAAAGATACTGGTAATCGTGGCCTAAAATATGTGAACCCTTCCCAAAGAAATCACTCTTCGATTTACGAATAATTCGTGACTCTATGAGTTTACCTATTAGATGATGAGAAGATTGTTAAAACACAGATTTATTTGATCTATTACCTAGGGAATACAAATATTCACTGTTCACTTAGGATCGATAATCTTATATTATGATATTCGGCAAACAGACTTAATCAATTCATAATGTACTTTATCTTGTAAATTTTTAATCTACATAAAAAGAGGGCATCAAAACATTCGGTTATGTACATGATATTGCTTTCTTCTCCTTCAATTTGGGCCTATCTCAACGCAGCAGTGATTGATATCATGCTTTAGTTTCAGGAACAGACTTGTATCATGTTTCATATTAACAATCTATTGATACTTGATACTTTAGATGACTTTCTTTGAATGAATATAGTCCCTCGAGCCATCTAATGTATTAAACTATTTATTAATTTAAGATAGCATACAAATCATGCGAAACAAGAATAAAAGGCCTTTAGAAGTTGATAATAATTTATCTAGTAATAAGAATAAAATTGATA
>DATEIH010000140.1:0-3689 GCA_035279165.1 Candidatus Nitrosocosmicus sp.
GATCTATCTTGAAATTTGAATACAAGTTTATTATTTAATTCAAGGATTGATTTCAAACGAGATTGATAATGTTTAAAGGGAAAATTGAATTTTGGTTTTTCATTTAATAGGTATCTCTTATACCAATTCTGTGAGATCGTAAATACCTCATTTAGTTTGCCTTCTTCTTCAAAGAAATGTGATGCATGAGCTATTACTGTAAATTTTATTAATTTGTTCTCTTTCAATTCATCATAGACCGTCTTGTTCATCTTCGCTATTGATGAATCCCAACTGCCAACAATTAATAAAATTGGAATTTTGAGCTTATACTTGGTAGACTTATCCAAAAGGTCAAGTCTCCCAGATTTGGCAACGATCGTGCCAATATTGTCAAAATGAACTGACGCGTTTAATGCAGCCACAGAACCAGTGCTAGAACTGAAATAACCTATTGCCATGTTCCGAGTCTTGGGATTACCCATAATCCAATCGGAGATCTTTACGACTCTTTGAGTCAGTAAATCTATGTCAAATCTATAGTTTTTGTGAACTTGATCTAACCTCTTCTCATCTTCAGTTAAAAGATCTATCAAAAAGGTGGCAAACCCATTCCTATTAAACAAACAAGATAGATATTTATTGCGAGTACTGAATCGGTCACTTCCACTACCATGAATAAAAAGGATAATTGCGCTTGCTCCAGATGGAATATTCAAGGTCCCTTTAAGATCTATATTTGAAATTGATATCTCCTCATATTGCATGGCAAGTGCAAGTAAATGAAATAAGATATTTATTTTTTGGTTATTCTAAATTGATATTATTCTGATATGATTAATTTCACAAGACTGATTTTAGACAACTACAGAGCTGGGATAATATTCTTACAAATGTTGGAGTCATATATCAAATTATCTGCAATTCAATTTCAATTTATACTAAAAACTAGGATAGATCAGGATAACAAAAAAGCTACAAAGACATTATTAAAATTTTAATCCGAAGTTCATATTTTTGGTTATTCCTAGTTATTATCAGTCACGCTTGAGTAATACTTTTGAGTCAGGGTTATTAATCCAACCCCCGTTGGATAAAAGCATCATTTCAAATCATATTCACAGCATATAGAAACTGCATTATAGGTAAAAATTGAAAATATTTTAAATCAAGCTTTCAGATTTTATCCACTGTTCCTCCTTTCTTTTCAAACTAAAACCTCTGACAGTAGTGATAAATATTGGCAAGTTCATTTTAAAGTACGTGTCTTCTGTATGTCAAGTCAAAATTCTACGAAACTGAAAGGTAAAACAACCAAGACAGACTTGGTTTCCAAAGTATATGAAAAATTACAGAAAAATATATTAAATTTTAAACAGGTTTCAAATAAACCCCTTACACTTGGAGAAAAAATTCTCATTGGTCATCTTGATAAATCAACTGACTTTATGACCTTTAATGGCTTAACGCCAGGAAATGGATATATCTTGCTAAATCCAGACAGAGTTGCCCTTCAAGATGTTACAGGACAAACTACTATTCTTCAATTTATGCAGGCCGGTATTAAACAGGTTTTAGTTCCCACAACAGTTCATTGTGACCATTTAATCCAAGCTAGAGTAGGTAGCGATTCTGACACCAAAGCCGCGATTTATGAAAATAATGAAGTTTATCAATTTCTAGAATCTGCCTCAAGAAAGTATGGTATTGGATTTTGGAAACCCGGTGCGGGGATAATACATCAGGTTGTACTAGAAAACTATGCATTTCCAGGTGGCTTAATGATTGGAACAGATTCTCATACACCAAATGCCGGGGGACTTGGAATGCTTGCAATAGGAGTAGGCGGACTAGACGCTGCCGAAGTTATGGCAGGATTGCCCTGGGAAGTCCTGTATCCAAAAAGAATCGGAGTATATTTGACAGGAAAACTAAGTGGTTGGGCATCTCCTAAAGATATCATCCTATATGTTGCTTCAAAGCTAACCGTATCTGGCGGAACTAATGCAATAATAGAATACTTTGGGCCAGGTTCAAGAAATGTAAGCTGTACAGGAAAAGCCACCATTACAAATATGGGAGCAGAAATAGGAGCTACATGTTCTGTATTTTCATACGACGACAAAATGGAATCCTATTTGATTTCTACTGGTCGAAAAGATTTGGCAGATATAGCAAACAAAAATAAAGATTTGCTTACACTAGACCCAGTAATTGAAAAAGAAATCAGCCAAAATCGCGAAAACGCTACCAAATATTTCGATCAGCTCATTGAAATAAACCTAGACGAGCTAGAACCATACATTGTTGGTCCACACACCCCCGATCTAGCTAGACCTATTTCAAAAATGGCTAAGGATATTCAACAAAATAACTACTTAGACACCATTTCTGTTTCGCTTATTGGTAGCTGCACTAATTCATCTTATGAAGATATGTCCCGTGCTGCTGATATCGCAAAGCAGGCAATAGAAAAAGGAATCAAGACAAAAACGCCTCTTCAAGTTACACCGGGATCAGAAATGATAAGAGAAACCATAGAAAGAGATGGACAGATCCAATTGTTACGAGAAATTGGAGCAAATGTATTAGCGAATGCCTGTGGACCATGTATAGGCCAATGGAGCAGGCCCGAAATCAAAAAAGGAGAGCCAAATACAATAGTCACATCCTATAACAGAAACTTTCCCGGAAGAAATGATGGACGAAGAGAAACAATGAACTTTATTGGTAGCCCAGAACTTGTAATTGCCCTGGCCTTAGGAGGTCGACTTTCATTTAACCCATTAAAGGATGAGCTTGAGGCAAGCGACGGGACCAAATTCAAACTAAATCCCCCTAGAGTGGCCCCAGAAGTTCCAATAGAAGGTTTCAAAGACACAGTGGATATCTATGTCCCTCCTGCTTTAGACCCAGAAAGTGTGGCAGTAATAATAGATAAAAATAGCCAAAGACTTCAAGCATTAGAACCCTTTTTAGAATGGGATGGAAACGACTTTATCAAATTACCAGTATTGACCAAAGTGAAGGGAAAATGTACAACAGATCATATTTCTCCTGCTGGTCCTTGGTTAATGTATAGGGGACACTTAGACAGGCTAAGCGACAATTTGTTACTAGGTGCAGTAAACGCGTTTAGAGACGGAGAAGTAGGTAAAGGCTTCAATCTTTTAAATAAGAACATTGAAAGCTTTTCCCATATCGCCAGAGAGTACAAGCAAAATGGATTAAAATGGATAATTATTGGTGATAACAATTACGGCGAAGGCAGCAGCCGTGAACATGCGGCAATGACTCCAAGGTATTTAGGGTGTGCTGCAGTTATTGCAAAAAGTTTTGCTAGAATACATGAAACAAACCTAAAGAAACAAGGGATTCTTGCTTTAACATTTGTAGAATCTTCTGACTATGAAAAAATTAGAGAAGATGACAGAATAAGCATAATTAATTTACAAGATCTAAGACCTAAAGGAGTGGTAACAGCTATCTTATACCATAGCGATGGTACTGAAGAGCAAATACCATTAATACATTCATACAATGAAGCTCAATTAAGGTGGTTTCGTGCTGGTTCTGCACTTAATATACTAAGATCTGCTGAAAGAGTTTGATCTTTCCCTTTTCCCTACCTACCTGCCTACTCTCCTTCCCCCGTTCTTATTCCCCGTAATCCATAGCTAGTATCATTTCTCTAACTCAATATCCATCTT
>DATEIH010000141.1:0-8234 GCA_035279165.1 Candidatus Nitrosocosmicus sp.
GTGCATTGCTTCCGCTATTTGCTTGATTTTGTGCATTCAAGTTGTTACAGGAAACAAACGTTCCAGTCCCTGATACACATAGAGCATTTTGATTAGAGGATTGTGCTTGACCTATGCCTTGGTTAGCTGTGTTGCCACCATCGTCATCGTCTTCTTCATCGTCATCGTTGCTGCCACCACTTTGGGCAGCTGCGTTATTTCCGCTATTTGCTTGATTTTGGTCACTCAGATTGTTACATGAAAAAAGGGTGCCGTCACCTGATACACAAACACCAAGTTGTGTTGAGGATTGTGATTGGCCTATGCCTTGATTAGCTGTATTGGTTGTAGCAAGTACATTTGTGGTCATTGAAGTTTGACCTAAAAGTAGTACAAATGATATTGCTAATACGGCTGAAGTCACTAAAAATTTATTTACAGTAGTGAATCTATTCATTCGATATTTATTACTAATAAAAGTATATAAACTCATTTATGTAGTTATTGACTCTAACAGTATTTTGTATGTGTTTTCTGCTATATTGTTTCATAGATCAAAAACAGATATATAATCAGCCATGGAATTCTGGCATTGGATCAGATCATTGAATCTTATTTAAACGAAAAATGGCTGTTGTAATTACCAACAAGATATATTTATTTGGTATTTTCATCCTGTTTGATATTCTTATTCATATATGAAGGTCTTTTTATTTTTATATTCCTGAATCGATCCATTCTTGAAGTTACACGCGTCTCCGAAGCCGAATAAGGATGTGGTATTACTAAAACTCTTTCAATGGATGGAAATTGCGAACTAATTACCAACTGTATTTTTAAAGATAGCATTTCGACTTCTTCTAATGATTCTTTTCCATCAACTGCTATGTGTATCTCTGCTTGATCTATCATTCCCGAAGAGCGAAGTAATACGTCTCTGACTACAATTTTTTCATCGCTAAATTGTTCTGAAATTATGTTTTTTATTACTACTGTTAATTTGGGGTTTTGCCAAGAGTCTATGAGTATCAAAGATGATTTTTTAAGAGATAAATATGAAACTGAGAAGATATAGCACGCTATTATCATTCCACCTATTCCGTCCATTTGTTCAAACCCAAATTGTGTTGCAACAAGTATACTAACGAAACCAATAACCGAAGCTGAACCATCTTTTATAGAATTCCTCGCATCTGTCTTTAGTGAGAGCAAATTATACTTGTTAGCTATAATGCGCATTTGAAATGCTCTATGAAGTGATAACGCACTTGCTCCGGCTAGGACAGCCATAACGATATAGGGATGTCTTATTTCATGGGGATGAATTAGTGCCTGATAGGAATTATAAAATATGACCAGACCAATCACGATCATTCCTATTGAAGCAATTAATGCTGTAAAACTTTCAACTTTATGATATCCAAAATGAAACTTCTTGTCGGCTGGTCTATGTGCGATCCTTAGGCCTAATAATACTATAAAAGAAATTGCAGCATCTGATATCGAATCTAATCCATCAGCGGTAGCAACTACACTGCCACTGAGAATTCCTGTAATTATTTCTACAATACCTATAGCCAGTAGTGTTATAACTGAAGTTTTTGCAATCTTTTTGCCTGCAATAATTCCTTCTTGGACTAAATTGGGGGATTGCTGTGTGTTAGTGCCGGTTTTTATTAGATTTTCCTTGAGGTCAGCGAGTTCGTCAGTAGATTTATTATCCTTACTATCTTCTACATCGTCCAAATTAATAATTTATTCTAGTATCTTGTTAACACTATTTAAAATTTGCTAGCGAGTCGATCTTTGTAAAAAAAATTTCTAAATGAATAATTAAAATTAACACTTTATTAGTAAAATGTTATTAATTTTAAATTATTTTGAACATTTTGCTCCCAATATTAAATAATCTCAGGTTCATACTATCATTTAATAGTATTGGTAATATTCTCATTTCAGTTTACATTTGTTAGTGCGATTTTTAAGCTGCTATTGGTGATATATACTTACTATTTTCGCAGCGTTACTTGTATGTATAATACAATTTGGATGATATCTCTGAATCCATTATTCTAAAATGGGATCAGCCGGATTTGAACCGACGACCTCCAGCGCCCGAGGCTGGCATCATACCAAGCTAGACTATGATCCCTTCCCATTTTCGTATGATACTATATTATGCCTATGGCAAAAGTATGTAACTACTGTTATCAGCTTTTAATTCTTTGTTTATTAATTTTATGATCAGCTGAAATCAAGATCAATTTCATACTTACAAGCTTCAATTAGTTTCTGGTCAAAAAATGCTACTTGAACATTCTCGTGGTTATCCTCTTGATCATTTTTCAAAATCCCTTGTTGAAGAAGTTTAAAAATTATTGAATAACTTATGGGGAATGCACCTGTGGCCCCTGGAGAATTGTAATTTAATATATGAAGTATGTTATTTCTTAGCATGAAAATTGGATTCATTACAAAATTACCCTCCTTGTCTATCAAATTTGATCGAATTCCAGCAGTTCCACGAATTTTAAATTCTCTGTCTTCTATATTGGGAAGAAACTTTTTCACTCTATTTATCATATATTTTTTAGAAATGCTGCTTAATCCTTCCTTGTAGATTAGATTGAGCATTTCTTTGTTGAAGAACGTTCTATTTATTTTATTGTTTCTTCCCTTCATAAGTTTGTACAACTTGGGAATGAATTCCCTAGCATTAACGAACATGTTATAGCCATATGGTGAAAAAACTAGGCATGCATTGGGTCCTACCTCTCTGCTTCCGTTAACCCTAATTATCCAATGAGGATCCAGAAAAGGAAATTGTTGGAATTCCGGTACTGAATAAATGCTATGATTTGTAAGTTTGTTGTATTTTGGTGGTGCTATCCAATATTCACCTCTGAAATAAAGGTCACTATATTGATGGATTGTTTTGGTCATGTCTAAAATATTAATCGCATTGCTTCCAGCTGCGCTAATAAGGAAATCACATTTGATTTCTCTTATCCTGTTTTCAAAAAGGTTGATATATTCTAGGATAATTTCAGGATTTGAATCACTTCTATTTCTAATGCTTAGAACTTTAGATCGTGTTATGAAAGTTACTTTATGATTTTCGCAGCAAATCTGGGTTGCTAATCTTTGGGTAATTTGCCCGTAATCTACCGAAGCATCTTTATGACACAAAATCGCTGACTGACATTTAAGATTGGGTTCAAAAATTGATATCTCCTTTTCATCCATCATCTTTATCTCCTTTTCATCTAGGCCATTTTTTATTCCCCATTCCAGGTGTTGTGAAAGTATACTTAATGCTTTATCATCATTTGCTACTTCAATTACTCCATCCTCTACAAACAAGATTTTGTTTGTTTCACAATATCTTTTCCAAAAATCATAACCATACAAGGCAGCTTTGGCCCAGATTTTCTTCTTTTCAGGATTGTAGATAAAAGGTGCGTGCACCTTACCCGTATTCCTTGAGCTAGTGTGCAAACCTGCCCTTTCTTCCTGCTCAATTATTGTTATTTTTGAGTTTGATAGAGTAGAAATAGCATATGCTAAAGTTGTTCCTAGAATACCTGCACCAATAATTACAACATGGTTATTATTTATGGTCAGACACTCTTTCCTCTATCTAGTATTATTCCCCTATACTCCAGTCATACTTACTTTGCCCATCATCAACGATTGGTTGATTTCATTTATTTCATGACTTTTATGTTTTCTTCTTTCTATCACATATCCTGATTTCGAATGATAATATATTATCATGTCCGTTGGATAAAATGAAATTATTGAATGGTTATCAGAATCAGATGCAAGATGTCGAAGATGAATGCTTTCCCATTCAAAGAGTTTGTCTATATTGCCATCAAAATGGAAGTTGCTTCCACAAGCACACTGAACATTTCTCCAGCTTTCCTTAATATTCCTCAACCATTTGTCCTTTTTTGGCATTACTTCAACTTTTTCAATATTATTCTGTTTTTCTATTATTTTTGAATTATTTGATAGCTGCAAACCCCTTTTCTCCGCGCTCTTCAAATATAATATATGATCTTCTTATTTTAAATCTGTTTACTTTTGTGAACATATGTTATCATATCTATTAGTTTTTGAATAAAACGCCTTGAGTTAATAAAGATATAAGATCTTCTCTGAAGCTTATTTTGCGATTCATCTAAAAATAAGTTGTTCTGTTTAAAAATAATTTACTATATGGGTAAGGTACTGTTTTTCAACGTCATTTTGGCTTTCGAATAGTCAAGACCATTCCACTCGATATGAAAACCAAGCGAAGTGAGTAGACTAATATGTATTTTTTCAGGTATTTTTTCAGAATCTAAGATTTTAGATGCTTCGCCCAAATTAATTACATTTTTTATATCTTTCCAAATCTTTTCAATATACTGCCACTTGAGAATATAATCTTCAATCATTAGTAGTCGCTTTTTAGATAACTCCCTTTCAAACGTAAACTTGAACTCATTATTCTTTTCTATCAACTCTTTAAGGCTCACCTTTAAAAATGCGTCATCATTAGTGCAATATCTCTTCAACATTTCGTCCATGTTACCTAAATACAAATAACTTGTTTCAGATTTTTTAAATTCTTCTGTGAGACTTATCATATTTCGAATGATCTTACTCTGATTCTGTGCAGTCAGAACGTTATCGCTTATGTATATATTTTCAATATCTTTAATGTATTTCAATATCTCTTTGAATGAAATCTTATCTTTCTTGTACGAGGTTATCAATATATTCCTATTATTCTTAATATGAGTTATCTTATCTTCCTCATTTAATTCGTATGACATCAAATTTTCAAGATTGATCACAAGGATCATGAAAAATTTTTCGTCATGAGTCTTTTTTTGAATTATTTCAAATATTTTAGTTAGTTTCCTTTCTAGGTATTCTTTTGTCCAAAAACCAATAATCTCAACAAATATCCTGTTGTCAAATTTTGACAAGACAAAATCTGGTATGAAAGCAGTTTTTTGTTTTGTTATAATAGGTTCTGGTTCTCGCTCGATTGTCCATCCTGTTTTAAATAATTCAAATTTTTGTAAGAATATCTTTTCTATTTTACTGTCAAAGAGAATTGGCACATTAGAATTATCTATGAAATTTTCAAAATTAATTCCTTGGGTGTTTACATCCTTTCTGTCTTTGGAATCATATTCACTATGAGATTGATTGTTCATTGGAAAAGAATCTTTCTTTGATTCATTATCCAGATAAAAGGAATCTTCTATGTGCATTCTAATCGTTTTATTTGAAGGAAGTGATTTTGGATAAGATTTTTCTGAAATTTCAAATTCGTAAATTAGTTTCTTTCCGCTATTTGTTAGCCTTAGAATGTCTGCCTGTAGGTACCATCTTTCTGATTTCATGATGTTTGGTATTATTTTTGATATCGCGGTACCGTATCTATCAGTCAATTTTATTACATTTAAAGCACCTTCAATGGAACAAATTATTGTATTTTCTCTAGTTTCCTGGGTGGTTTCATCTACCACATCTAGCCAATACATTAGACCGAGCCTTTTTACTTCCCTGAGTACTTCTTTCCATCGAGTTCCTAAATTTAGGCGTGATCCCAAACCTATTCTAATCTTTAGACAACTAAAAAGTAGAGTTTGAATCAAAGATATATTATAAAAAAGGAGTAACTTCTCTGCACTTATTGGTATAAATATATCTATCATCATGTTTTCATCAAGATCAGACCACATCATCTTTGACAACATTTCATTGGATACTCCTAGTTTATTTGATATTTTCTCAAGAATTGATTTCCTTGTTTGTTCGCCTACGGCGATATTCTGCCTGGCTGATTCATCAAAGACGCTTCTTCTAATATCCATTGCAGAGAAATTTTTGAATATTTCGACTGACTGTTTTGAATCGTTAAGATGAAAATCTTTTGAATGAACTTGAGATATGGATTTAAATGTACATCTTTTTTCTATAACTGCGGCTAATCCTCTAATGAGCTTGTAGTCTTTATAAGTTTGCTCCAGCCCTTTAAGAGATTGATTCAATTTTTCTTTTATAATGCTATGTTGATAGGAATATTCAAAAACTTGTATAACTTGTTTAGCTATCTCGATGTCTTTAGAGTTCTGTTCCAGAGAACATAAAATGGGATATATTTTATGACTTTTATTATCCAATTTGTATCTGAGTAAATCTGAGGATATCATTTCTTATTCACTAACCGTTTTTCTGATCATCAGACTCAGACTAATAGATGATATTGTCATTTAGTGCTCATTGATATCATTGATCTTATTTATCTATTAATTGTTTTTTATTGTTTATACCTTTGTTCCTTCTGTTGCTAGTGAAGATTTCACTTGTATCAGATGAAATTATTTCAATAAGATTAGCCATGTTTTCAACATCCTTTTTAGGTCTGAGTAATCTTCCTAATCTTTGAACAAATTCCCTTTTGCTTCCTGTGCCACTTAATATTATACCCATATTGGCATCAGGTACATCTGTTCCCTCGTCCAAAACCTTAGTGGTCACTATAACTCTGTATAATCCTTTCTTGAATTTTTCTAAGATTTCATTCCTCTCATCATTCTTTGTTCTATGTGTTATGACAGGAACCAAAAATCTGTCTGAAATAATATAAGCAAGCTTAGTATGAACGGTAAAAATTATTGTTTTCTCTGTAGCATGGTGTTTTAATATCTTTTCTAATTCTACAATTTTTGCGTAACTGTTTAGAGCTATATCTACCGCTTCATTTCTCAGAAGTAAAGCCTTTCTGAGGTTGCTATTGTTTCCAGATAGTATGATTAATCTTTCTAGTCTAATAGGATAGAAGATCTTTGCTTCCTTTAACAACTGGTTATATTGAAAAATTCTTCGTTTGTATTGTAAAATTTCACCTGGTAACATCTCTACCTTAATTTTCTTCAATCTAAATTTAGAAAGATGATTATCTTGTGATAGTTCATAAAAATCTTTGCTATATACTATCTTTCCTACTAATTTGTAAATATTCACATGTTTGCCATCTTCTCGCTCTATTGTTGCTGTTAAACCCAAACGGTAGGGAGAAATAAATTGTTCTCCGATCAACGAATATTTGTCAGAAGCCAAATGATGTACTTCATCAAATATTAAGAATTCGAATTTGTTTCCTAGATACGATGATTTTAGATAAGCTGAATCATACGTTGTAATTGTGATACTTTTTATGTCTTCATTACCACCTCCAAGCTTGCCTATCTGATTTCTTACTTTTAGAATATTTTCTAAGGCTTCAAACCATTGTTCCATTAAATT
This sequence comes from Candidatus Nitrosocosmicus sp., assembly GCA_035279165.1. Classification (GTDB taxonomy): domain Archaea; phylum Thermoproteota; class Nitrososphaeria; order Nitrososphaerales; family Nitrososphaeraceae; genus Nitrosocosmicus. The sequence continues at coordinate 7,294 of DATEIH010000141.1, forward strand.
GAGTGTAGGAACTATTACAAGAGTCGAGGCATTTGTTTTTAATATTGCATGTAACGCAATTATTGTTTTGCCTGCGCCCGTTGGTAGAATTATACATCCTTTCATATTATGTGTTATCCATCTTTTCCAAGCTTCTTTTTGATAGTCTCTTAACTCATAAGTTACTTTGAATTGATTCCTATTTAGCGGAATGATGTAGTTTCGTACTCTATCTATATAATCAATTTTATTTCTTTTGAAATAGTGAATTATTTCTGGATAATAGATACCTAGAGCCCGATATATATTAATTCTGGGGTCAAATACCGAATATGGGGTATGAAAATCGCCATTTAATAGAATGGTGCCCTTATCATATCTTAGCTCAGTCACAGCATTTTTATTATATGTGATATATTAAGAGGTATTTTTATTTAAATCTATTTTCAATTCCCAAATAACACTAGATTCTCCGTGTTTATATCATTGGTCTTAAACCTATTTCAATGTCTTTTTTTAGCATTTGAATGATCAGCACATTTATTCTGCTTCATCTGGTCGTGTTATATATTAAAAACTTTGGTATATTATTCTAATTAATGAGTGAATAGATAAAATTAAAAGGATAGTGAATGAAATAATTATTGATTGCAAAAATGTCAGGTGACGAAAGACTATCACAATTTCTAAAAGAGGGTAAAGATTGGGAAAGAAAACCTACCAACTTAGCCGGCGTCTTTTTATTTAAACTTCCTGAATATCGTGGCAGGCCAGCATCTATAGCAATAGAAATTAATCCACTCAATTCAAATGGTACTCCAAGTAAAAAAAGAGGGATCGTAATCAAATCACTAGAAGAATTAAATTCCATCTTGGAATTAGTTAGTAATTCTAAGGTATTACAATTAGCACAATCAATTGACAGTGTTAACCCAGAAAGAAAAACCATGGTAAAGAGTGAA
>DATEIH010000142.1:0-4000 GCA_035279165.1 Candidatus Nitrosocosmicus sp.
TATCTGTTTGGGAATGTGTTTTGTCATAATCATCCCATGTTTCCTCTGGATCATCTCTTTCAAATACTGGACCGATCGAAGCACCTTGCCCATGTCCTGTATATGTTCCACGAATCCTGTAAACATTCTCATCTAAAGAAAAGTATTCAAGCATTTTTAAATCAATTCTATGAGCTATTACTACATGTGTTCCTCCGTCATAAAACGCCGGCATAACTTCTAAATCATTAGATATCTTATCTCTTAACTCATCAAGATCTGGCTTTTTATCGAGAAAGATTTCTAAAGTATACATTGGGTTTTTATCTCCAGCCAAACGGTGAAGAATGTCCAAAATTAGCTGAGTATCAACCTTGGGAAGACAGGACTTCATCAGGTATTCAAATTCCAGATATTTTTTTTCTAATTCTTCAATACAGCTCATTTATGCAATATTATATTTTTTGTATTTGAAGATATCGAAATAGCTTAAAAAATCTACTCATAACAATAGATAAAGCATATTTATTTCATTAATATTGTAAAATAGTTAAATTTTATTAATGTACCTCTTATAATTAGACTACAAAATTTCAACATTAGAATACCATTTAGATATGAAATCAGGGAATTTGCCCCTGTTGATTTTATACACAATAAGGAAATTTTGATAAATGAAGGAATATAAGAATATAATAATCATATAGCATTCTGCCTTCACGTTCGAAAAAATTCGAAAACAACATAGACTTAGTATCCGGTTATGGTCAAATCTTCCTTGGTTAATCCATATTTTATAGACAATTAAATGAAAGGATATTCCATTTGGTTTGCAGAATTTCTACCACTCTGCCCATGAAAATTCCAAAATTCGCCGAAAATAACTCACCTTAATCTGTCAGTATCGTATAGAGTCTTTAAGAATGGTAAATGAACCTAGCCCGGATCAAACCTGTTAAGGCCATATACCATTATAAAAGGAAGGTTTTGTATAAGTTTGAATATAATTTCATCCTAAAAAATAAAGCTTTAAATCGTGAATTTTGATGTGGTCTCTGATTGGTCCTACTTTTTTATAACAGATTTAATATTATGATAAAACCACATTTGTATTTTATACAGATGTGGTATTAATTGGTAGTTGGTCCAGTGGAAATTATTAGAATATTTACAAAGCCCAAATTTCAAATATCTCATAATAAAAATCAATCTAGTTTTTAGTATCTTTGGACTTCTCGTCAGTTTTTCTAAATTTTGCAAAGACTAGAGAAGCAAACCCCCCTGCAAATCCTCCAGCAATAATACTTATGGGCTGGCCATATATGCTCCAAAACTCCTTAAATTTTTCATCATAACTGATTGGAGGTGTCACAGTAACTGTCAAATTCATTGAAGGATTAGTTACATACCCATATGTGGGATATTCTTTGGATTTTTGAAGTTGAGGATTATTGAATTCAATTTCGTTGTGGGTAGATGAAGCCCCCTCGGATTCAATAGTTGTTTCTATAAATAATGTAGCGGTGAATGGAATAGTATAAATTCCAATTGGTGTTTGTGGAGACACACTTATTTTAAATTGTGGAGGTTGAATTCTTTCAACAGATACATGCAGCCCACTAGAGTTATACTCTGAGCTGGCATCATTGCTACCCTTGTTAAAAGTAAGTTCAGTAACATTATTGGAAAAGGTTGAAAGTATATTAGCAGGAACTAGTAGTTCATCCCCTTGACCTATTACTATATCTTTTGGAGATGTTACCATGGTCATACTAGAGGAAGGTACCCCTACCCAATCTGTAAAATCACTAACTTCACTTGTATTGGAGGATTCGGTAGAGTAGAATAGTATACCATATTTACTCGGACTATCAACAGAACTCAGATTTAAGTTAAGTTTAACATATCCTGGTCCTATATTGGGACCACCAAAGGGTTCAGTATAATTTGTTTTAGAATCTAAAAGTATTTGACTGCCTGTAGAGGCTAGTTGGTAAAGATATTCACTCCACTTTCCGTTAACCGATTCAATATAATAATTGTAATCTGCTCCATTAAAACCAGTGTTTATGTTATAACTACCGATTTTAACAAGCATTCCATAACTAACCATTTTTGATGGTTGATTGTATATTGAGGCATTTTGCGAATCGAAGCCTAACCAAAGTGTGGCCTTTAAAGTTTTTCCATCACTAAGATAATCTACTTCCAATAAATCTGTATAATTGGATTTTAGATTGGTAGTGTCATTACCAAAAGTTTGAATCCAATCATTTCTCTGATCGCTAATGGCTTGGGGTTCAAACGCAGGCGACATAGCAAAAATCGCTGGAGAATAAGTTGAAGGAAGAAAGAATAGTAATAGTACAATAATTGCAATAAAACTGCATAAACCAAACAGCAAAAAGGGTTTTTTCAAAGATTGCAAATCCTATGATTAACTTCCTACATATTGCAAATTATTCCACATATAAATAGTCTTTACCACGTTCAAGTTTTGCTAACGATGTAGTGAGGGTTTGAGGCATGCGATACAAATTTGATCGAATTTATAACCCTAACTAATCGCTATTTTATTCGGATCTATTAGATTCTTTTGTATAAGAACAGTTTTGAGATTGAATATGGAGAATGCATGATTATTGATTAATTAATTTTCAACTATGTTCTTGTTACTTTATTCTATATCCAATTTTCCATATAACCTTGATAATGATCATATTTTTAAATCACGTTTTGCCTCTTTTCTTTTTCCAATTATTTCTTTTTTCGCTCACTATCTCAAAATTTTCATAGATGTGAGGCCTTGTTTCTCGCATCCCATTCACTATAGGTTTTGCCTTGTGCCAAAAAGGACTAGGATTGAAAATATCAAAATATATGTCTGGGTTCATCAAACCATGATTAATAAGTGTGCCAGATAACTCAAAGAATCCACATACTGCAATAAAATGTGATTTTTCTTTTGAACCTGCAGAATATTTTTCATGATACTCTTTGTAATTGTTAGCATCTAATTCGTCTAAGAACCAGAGTCTAGAATCTCTATGTTCATCATATATTTTATACAACTCTAAGATTATATTTACATGATTATCTGACGACATATTTTATTAAACATTAGTGTACTTGATAAAGATATGATACAGGTGAATATGTTTTAGTTATAGACATTTTTGTCGATACTTGAGGTCTGTGGTATTTAATAATAATGTGTATTATATACCATGATATTCATATTAGTAAATTATGAATATCATGAATCTGTTTATCATAGCAACCGCAATTATGACTTTTACTTTGATTGGAGCCTTAACGAATTCGGTACAGGCACAAACTCAAACAACGTCGGATCTTCCGATGACTACTATTAACGAAACAAATTCTACTGTTAAAATGTTAAATAAGACCTTACCGTCGGAAAACGCAACTGCTGTAGTTCCTGTAGTTCCCATGTAGGACGAAATGAAATAAGGAGAACAAGTTAAAGACTGTCAAACAAAAGCTACGGATATAATTACTGGTACGGTTCTGATTCTAGAGTCGCAGGAGTCATGAATATAGTTTCTAATATTAATCTATAATGAATTACTAAAATCTTACTGCTTTATTAGAATGCGATAAAGAAATCTCTAAATAATTTAGAATTATTTGATAGATGATACAAAGTGTAAACTAAAACAAAGAAGATTGATAAATTAGATTAATCCTACTCTATCTTAATTTCTTTTCCTGCTGGTTTATTTACTTTCTTTTGATCAAAGGTTATTTCCAATACACCATTGTTGTAAACAGATCTAGCTGTTTCTATATCAGCCTGTTCTGGGAGATCAATTGACTTGTGGTATTTTCTTTGGGCATCCTTTGCTGTTGTTACTTCAACTCTAGAATCGTATGCTTTTACTTTAATGTCAGTTTTTCTGATACCGGGCATTTCTAGTATTACTTTGACCTCCTTATCGGTAGTATTGACATCAACTAAAGGTTCTCTTTCTGCAGAGATTTGGGATGGTTGCTCCAA
>DATEIH010000143.1:0-3495 GCA_035279165.1 Candidatus Nitrosocosmicus sp.
TTTTCTCCTGATTCGTCAATAAAACTAGCTTCTGGTTCATAAAGCAAAATAAAAGAATCCAAATCTTTATTGTTTATAGACTCAGTAACTCGGTTAAGTAATTCTTCTGGTGTATTAATAGCCATTGTAGCAAGCTACCATACACTTGCATTAATCCTTTTAGAACTTTTAGATTCTAACAAGAAAGTATGCCAGAAAGTGTCCTAGAGAAAAAGCATTGTTTACCCTATTTAGGGGTTTTTACTCCTACGGGATAAGCCATCGATTCATATCGTCATTATTTTATCTCTCGATTTTTTAAGCCTCCTTATCTAAAGTAGTTCTCCCTCCCTAATTATCTCTCCATTATCATGATATGTTTTCTTACGTATAGAATAAAGCCCGAGTATTCCTCTCTTTAGTTAAGTTTTTCATATAAATCCCTAGCAAATATCTCTGTTTCGCCTACCATGATTGATTAAAGAGAAGGTCCCTTTGGTCTAATAAATACATGATGATTTGAACAAGTGAATCAATACATAATTATAGAGACAGTTACTATCATCAAGTTTCATCACGTTTATTATAGAGGATAAGGCCGATGATAGCTGAGTTGATCACTACTGTCTTTATAGTTTAAAAATACCACCATGTATCTATAATTATATTTTACATATAGTTGCCGTTCATATTGATCAGTAGTTAAATAAGATATCGAGATTGAACTATTGGGAAATCGAATTGCAGTCGTATTACTTTAGGGATCTCGATTTCATGAAGGAAAAGAGTATTTGAATCAGCTAGTTAGTCATTTATTTAACATTTTCAAATATATTCATCATAAAGCTTTGAGTCAGCTATAACAATAGGTGTGATAAATTTAACTATATATATGGTAATAGTAATTGCTCAAAATGTCTATTAATAATATAATTAACCAAATTTTGTGAATAGAGACAAAAGGTATATAATGTTATCAGTTTTAATATCATCTATTTTCATGAGTTCTATGGGATTGCTATCACTTGAACAATCCTTTGCCCAAAGCGAAAAGGATGATGACGATGATGTACGCAATAGTAATAATAATGTTATAGGCCAGGAAGGGAATGGTAATCAAGCCTCTCAGAGTGATGAAACTTCTCAATCAACAAATCAGAATAGCATGTGTGTTTCTGGTGATAGTACATCTCAAAGTTGTAATAATCTATCTTCTGAGCTAGCCGGTGTAGGAATTCCAGGACCTAAAGGTGAAACTGGTGCACAGGGACCTAAAGGTGAGCAAGGAGACAAAGGTGCTTCTGGTCCAATGGGTATTCCAGGACCACAGGGACCACAGGGACCACCGGGTGGAACGGGACCACAGGGACCAGAGGGACCGCCTGGAGATTTGGGACTAGAAAATTTCAAAGTATATCGCACCGAAAAGTCTCAGGCATTTTTATCAAACGGAGATATTTCCCTAACCGCTTCATGTAATACCGGAGATATATTGATTGGTGGAGGATTTTCAATAAGTGGCGGAGGTGACAAAGAATTTGCAAAGTTTGCTTCCATACCTGATCCCTCTTCACAGTCACATACACTGCTTATTCAGGTAGATGAGGCTGGAGGGGCTACATCATATGCATTGTGTCTTGACGCTACGCCCTAATCTCTAATTCAATCCATATCTTGTGTATGATCCAGTCATCCGTAAATTCAAATCAAGGTTCATTTATTTTAAGTTGCAAACCTTGAACTAACCTTGAACTAACCTTGAACTTTCCTATGATAGCCTGATGATTTTGATTCCTAACATGGTTTCTTATTTTATAGCGATAAGCGAGTTCAACCTGTACTTCACATCTATTTTCTATAAAAAATTTGAACCCGATTCTTTTATGTTAGTAGCGTATTTTAATTCTTTAGAATACAATTCTAATTTAATTATCAACATAGATCAAATCCACGTTAATTAACAATCTTTAAATAAAAATGGTAACTTGACGAAAACTAAAAGTTCGACGATTAATATCCATTAAAGGACCAGATAACATACTCGTTTTTAATACAATTAACATTCGTGATAGGTAATACCTTATGTACCTCTATTTTGCACTCAGTTTAAATAATCTTTATAGCAACCTATCAACCAAATATAGTATAAATAAAACTATAATCAAAAAGTAATAATGCCTTTCAAAGGATTGACTTTGGTAGCCTAAGTATTACTAGGTGTTCTGTAACCTCAACCCTTGTGCCTGTCTGACCTAAAGATTCTATCGTGTTTCGTATTAAGTTTGCCATAAATTGGCTAAACTTCAATCCCAAGTCAAATTGAAACTTGTAAGTTACATAATCCACTTGCCTGTCATCGTAAATGCGGTATTTGAATTCTGATATTTCAATCCATTTTAGGAGGACGCTAATGTATGCAGTGATCGACACTGTATTATCAAACATTTCTATCATATCAATAAAATAATGTCTGACGAATTTATCAGCGACTTGTTTTACCTGTTCATCTGATAGACTTTCCAAAATATCTCTGTAAAGATATTTGTTGATGTAAATCAGTCCTGTGCTGGAGGCCGGCTTATGCCATGATGTATAGGCCATTACTATTTGATTTATGAGAGTGTTTACGCTTTCCAATTTGAGTTCGGCCTCCTTACGCAATTCGTTTAAAGTTGTTTTGTCAAATCTCAAAGTAATGCTCTCGCTACCAGACTCGCCCTTTTGCCGCAAGTTGTTCTTCGTTACCTTGATCATAGTGACAGATCGTTGCACTAGAATAATAGCTTTGTAATTATTGTCTTGATTCTAAATCGTTTTATTGCAAATGAATCCTAGTTTTTAAATAATTAAGGGAAATAACAGTACCAATACCCTTGAAATTAAAAAATATTAGATACAGGAGAAGACCAAAGACTCGATGTATTTTGGCAATAGACTCTCAAAATAAAAGGTGACAAAATTGAACATCTTAGAATCTGAGATACCCTTCTTGATAGAAGCAAAAACCAGCGATTATAGTATGAAAAAGAGAATTTCCTATCATTTTATAGAATCATCTTATAGTATATGTCTTGATAAAAGCGAGCTAATACTTGCACAAATTCGGGTCTGCAATAGGCTATTAAAGTATACATAAAATGAATCGGATAGAGATGCTACAATTAAAGAATTGGAAGAATTAAAGTCAACTTTAGATATGATGCATACTGATGCTCCCATTTATACAAAGATGAATTAACATGAATCTAACTACTTTGTTAGGTAATGATAGACATATTTTTGTAGTATACCCAAACAAAGGCACGGAGATAGATGACTGCTTTTCATTTCTAAAGGAAGGTTTGGATAATAACGAATTTGTTCTGATACTGTTAGAAAAACCATCGTTAAATAAACTCTACCACAAGATTTACAATGAATTTGGAAAAGATTACGCTAAAGGAATGGATGATAGCAATAGTGTTGTAATCACTCTACTATCATATTGGTATCACTACCATTATAGCGATTTTAATG
>DATEIH010000144.1:0-7581 GCA_035279165.1 Candidatus Nitrosocosmicus sp.
TTATCTGTATATTACTATCTTTTTCATTTTTGTACACAACTTAACTATATAATATAGTAAATAAAAATCATAATGCTTGTAAGCAGAACTTATCTAGAAATCACGTGAAGCCATCCTAATGCATATTGAGAAAGTTTTGCACAAGGTCCCTGCCGGGTTTGCCACTTTTTTCGGGATGAAACTGTGTTCCAAACAATGGTTTCTTATTGAGGCAGAATAATTCATTATTACAATGAGACGAACTTCCCAACAGCCTAAAATCATCTGATAAGGTTGAGATGCAGAAATTATGGCTCTCATACATTTTAACAGATTTATATCCGTCAAGTATGGGTGTCGGTTCAATCAGATCAATTTCGATTGTATCCTTAATTTTTTGAATTTTTTTTAATGTGCAACCTAGAGTTAGTCCTAGAATCTGTCCCCCATAACAAATTCCTAATAATGGTTTGTCCAATATTAAACAGCCCTTTACAATGCGAGAGTTTATCTTATTGATAAGTGAGGAATTTTGTTGACGTCCGGATAATATGACGTTATCAAAATTCTGCAGTAGATCTAGATGGGTATCAAGGGCGTGAATTTGATTACAATCGTAGCATTCGAAATTATTCTCAAGTTCATTCAATAGTTCTACAATATTACCTATGAAGGGTGAAAAGTTATTTATTAAAAGTGTTTTCAAGTGTGTTTTAATCTATATATGTATCAAAATTATTTTTAGTTTGCTATTACCAGAGTGAAATTGCTCGAAACAAAGATAAATGTAATCAAAAAAATATTAATTTAATTGTCCTCTTTTAATCATAATACAAGGGATTTTAATGAGAGCCAGAAAACCCATTATACTAGTTGATGATTCGCCCCAGTCACAAAAGATAGTCAAATTATTCATAGATAATGAAATAGATTTTGTAACATATCATATAAAGAAATTTGAGGATAGTTGCTGTGGAGAGTTACCAACTACAAAGACACCTTCAGTTATTGCAGCCGAGGGTATCTTTAAGGAAGAGTCACTCATTTTGTATTATATAGATTACATGAAGGAAAAAAAAGATAAAGAAGATTTGGAAGGTAGTAAGGATAAATTTATGCAGAAAAATCAAGTAGATGAATCGGATAGCGCATACTGGTAAGCTATGTCCGATTATTTCAAGTCAGGCTAAAGTAATATTTGTTTGGACAGGAACGAGTGTGCTTCATCTATTTTGATACGTTCCTGGTTCATAGAGTCACGAAACCTAACGGTGACGGTGTCATCGGTAAGGGTTTGGTGATCGATTGTAAAGGCAAAAGGTGTTCCTATTTCTTCAAGACGACGATAACGACGTCCGATTGAGCCAGATTCATCATAAAAAACATCAAAATCCCTCTTGATATTGGATAGTAGTCTAGAAGCTTTATCCTTAAACTCTGGTTTTTTTATCAGAGGTAGTATACCGGCATGAATGGGTGAAAGATATGGTCTTAATTTTAAGACAACTCGATCATCATTTTGCCTATCTATAAAGTAAGAATGTTCTAGTATGGAATAAATACATCGATCAACTCCTAATGAGAGTTCAAAGACATGTGGTAATACTTTAGTATCGTCATCCATTACTTCAAGATTAGTTTTACTAGTAACCGAATGTGATTTTAGGTCATAATCGGATCGATAGTTGCAGGCAACGAGTTCTAACCATCCTATTGAAGTATCTACCTCGAAATCAAAAGCAACGGTAGAGTAAAATGCCTTTTCTTCATCTGACAAACGTCTGAGTCTGGTCCTTTTCTTGTCTATTCCTGTCTTATCAAAGAATTCTACAAGCAGCGCTAAATAATATCCAACTAACTTATTTGGCAGTATCTTTTGCTCTAGTGCTTCTTCAACGGATAACTCTATTATGCGGGTATCATAGAATCTCAAAAGAGTGTTTTTTACTTCATCATACTTATTCAAATCATTCAATTTCGCAGGATTACAAAATATCTCAATCTCAGCTTGATAAAATTCCCTCAGTCGCAAAAGTCCCTGTCTTGGTGATATTTCATTCCTAAAGCTCTTGCCTACTTGGGCTATACCTAACGGTAACTTTCCTCTGCTAACTTTAAATAATCTAGAAAAATCGACAAAAATGGACTGACATGTTTCGGGTCTTAAGTAGGCCTCATCTCTATTTGGTCCAATTTCAATCTTAAACATCATGTTGAACCTTTCAGATTTAGAAATCTCTCCTTTACAAAGCGGACATTTGATATTATTCTGCACAATTAAATCATCAACATTTTCATTCTCTATCCGTTCAGGCACATCTATTTTTGCTACTTCTTGTATTAGCTTGTCTGCCCTAAAAGAAGATGAACAATTCTTACATTTAACAATAGGATCTGTAAAATTGGACAAATGACCTGAAGCCATAAAGACATTTTTACTCATTATCTGTGACCCATCTATTTCGAGCATGTTGTCTCTTCTAACTAATTCTCTTCTCCATAATTCTAAGAATTTATTTTTCATCCTTACACCGTTTGGTCCGTACTCCCAAAATCCAGCATTTGCATCTGAATATAATTCACTGCTTGGAAAATAAAATCCTCGCTCTAGCGCTAACTGTATTATTTCATCGTATGTATTCATCGATAATTAATCATATATGAAAATTCAGATCCTTAAATCTATTTGTAGATAAAAAATAGTCTATCTATATTTATTTTATGAAAAAAGTCATCTAAAATAAGTCATATTACGATTAAAATTATTCATTAATCAGATTTTAATGATATTGAGTAGATTAAATATCATATGAAAAGATCAAAATAGCAGAAAATAATAAATGTGATATAGACTCTTATCCAATAAAAATTATGAGAACCTATGATCTTTGAGCCGCTGATAAGAATGGCTCTCAGCTTCCAACAAATGCAGCATCAATTAATGTGAACTATTGAAATAATTAGCCTAATTATCTCATCAGACTAGTCTAATCGATTTTTTATGTTTCATCGCGACTGGATTTGTCCTCAATAGTAACTGCCTCATTTGTCACATCTGAAGTAATTATTTTAGTTTCCTTTACTGGTTTTTTTCTGATAACTACCTCTTCGCGAACATATGGATTCTTGATTATTACCGGGACCTCTCTTTTTAGTGGAATAGAAATTTGAGTGCGAGTGGATACTGGCTTTTCTATATCTGATTCTCCTAATCCAGGGATCTGAGGTGAAGGAGGAGTTTGAGGTGAAGGAGGAGTTTGAGGTGAAGGAGGAGTTTGAGGTGAAGGAGGAGTTTGAGGTGAAGGAGGAGTTTGAGAGGATAATGGCTCTTCAGTATCCGATCCTTCCAAGCCTTGGGTTTGACCAGTAGACATTTCGATCCCTGTCTCTTCATTGTTAATTGGTATACGTTCAATGGTTACCTTTTCATAAGTCAGATCTATCTCAACAGTTTTTGTTTCTTTAATAGGTTCTTTTATGATGTCGACCTTATCCTCGACAACTTTTTTTGAAACTTGCAGATTTTCCCCTATTACAGGAATTCTAGTTTCCATTTCTTTGGACATATCAGATGATTTAAATTTAGAGTAATCCTTGAATGCAGGGTCTACCGTTTCCTCGTATCCTGCTAATTCGTGTTCGTTTACCTTTACGCGGAGAATATCTCCATCAAAACTTTCAGCGGTTGATTTTGGGATTATGAATCTTTTCTTGTTAAAGAGCCCCTTTTGTATCACAATGAAGTTATCACCAGTTTCTATAACTTCCCCTAAATCCAAACCGTCGGTGCCAATTACTTCCTTTTTAACAACATTTTTCCAATCTATATTATCCTTATTGTTACTAGCCTGCACAAATTATATTATAACTAGATATATAAAATAATATGGATTGAGATTTTAGCCATCACCCGTACAATAATTTCCCAACTAGAAGATTTCTTCCTTGAAATTACCAGGAAATTTCAAAGTAAGTTTTTCTCGATAAACATCAACATCGATTTTTCGTTTTTCGTTGACTTGATATTTCTTTATAACAATTTCGGCTAGTTTAACCATTCTCTTATCTATTATAATTTCTTCACCCCAGAGTTCAATTTTCTCTTGAGCATTGGTTTGGTCGGCGGCGGACTGTTGGATGCCGGTTTGGTCGGCGGCGGACTGTTGGATGCCGGTTTGGTCAGGTATTGTAATATATGAAACCGGAATAGCGGTCTCACTCACCACAGCCTTATTTGGTTCAAATTCTTCTGGTTCCCAGTCCACGATCTCTACTTCGCTACCAAGTGGTTCAGGTTGTTTGTTATCCTTTTCATCAGTACTTTCTCTGGAAAATGCTTCTGCTATCTTGCTTTTTATTTGGAAGAAAATTTCACCTTTCTCCTTGTCGCTATAAGAATTGAAAACTTTATCATTTATGTAAATTTCTTCATATTTTAGTGGAATCTCAATTTCCTTTTTAACCGTAATCCATTTCTTTTCAATTTTCAAATTCCCATTCTCATTTTTTTTGGTAACATCAAGCTTTTCGTTGTATAAGGGAATTTTTTGCACCAACTCCTCAGTTTTGATCAACCCATTACTATCCAGATTACTAATTCGTTGATCATCTGATAATTTTATTCCGAATTTATTTTCATAAGATTGAGAGACCATTCATCTACCCTATAATATGATGACAAGAATGGTATATACATCTTTTAGAAGAAACCAAGTAAAATCACTACCAGCGCTTCATTTTTCTTTCTAACACTGTCGCCTTGTACATAAGAGGTTTCATATCAGGTGGTCTAATAACGACAGGATAGGAATCGTAAGGTATTTCGTTGTGATTTTCAAGTATAAGAAAAACTTTCTCAGATTGGTCCGAGTCAGGTTTTCCCTCCCTTATTTGAATCATAAATATGGTAAACCACCTAGATTAATAAGTTTAATAATAATCAAGGATCCCTATCAAACTTTCTGAAAGCTTCTTCGAACGCTCTACTCATTTTTTAAAAGTTTGTTTTTCATCACTCCTCTAATGCTAGATTTAATCGCCAAAACAGCAAACCAATATTTCTAATAACGTTAGAATAATTTTGATAGCTATAGAGCTTAGAAATTGCGAAAAGAATTAATTAAAATACTCTAACCGCCTATGCAAAATAGTATAGATTCAAATATAATTTGGAAAGGTAATAAAGGCTCTGTAAAGGGTAACAGTTCTTTAAATGGTTGATCATTTCTTACAAGGCATGAACATTAGCACAACTGGACTTTACCTAGCATGCATACCAATAGACTTTGCCTTTACTACCTTCTTTCAACGGAGCTTGTTAATGGGTCTGGTATATATACTAGCAATATCGTGGTATTTAAACCATATTTTGTTTGACACAATTATGTGGTATTTTTATAATACCATCCAAAATTGTAGTAGTAATTACAATATTTAACAACACAGAATTATTTTCGAATATAAAGATGCATTAGAAACATGAAGGTAATTTGCAATTCTGGAATGAAATTAAAACAGGTTTTAACAATTACTAATTGAATGTCAAGCAATCTTAATCGTATGGTACCCTAGATGACCTTTGCCTTTAAGATCCAATATTAGAAAAAATCGTTATATTGTTTAATAAAATTAGACTATTATTAGAGCTGAAACTTTTTTTTTGAATGAGAGAGCAAAATTAATGCAATCATTATTGTGAATAGCGTCATTTTACTAAGACGGTTTTCACGAATTTGATATTTTCAAGATCATTTCTAACAGAGTCAATAGGCGTTTCCATGATGAATGGAATCTTATTAAGTTTTTTGGAATTTACTAAACATCTAAACCCATCTTCTCCAATTTTTCCTAATCCAATGTGATAGTGTCTATCAAGATTTGATCCCAACTCTCCCTTTGAGTCGTTTAAGTGAATTATTTTTACATTTTCTATACCAAGATTGCTATCTATATTGTCAATAACGGTCGAAGCAGTACTTTCAGAAGATAAATCATACCCCGCAGCAAATAAATGGCAAGTATCTATGCACAATCCGTAATCATTTTTCCCAAGGATATCGAATATCTTTTGAATTTCATCGATTTTGCTTCCAATGCTATTTTTTTGTCCTGCACTATTTTCTAATAGGATTTTGACCTTGTTCCGTGGCATACCCAAGTCGTTATATACGTATAATGATTTTCTACAAGCATTTACAAGCTGGTTTATCCCATTTTTTGGTCCCTCGCCTAGGTGACTCCCCAAATGTATAACCAGGTATGGTATATCCAGCAAATTGCAGCGAGTTATTTCATCTGTCAAAACTGATATTGATTTTTCATACATTTCACTTGCAGGTGCCGAAAGATTGGGCAAGTACGGCATATGTACAACAACTGATGCAGTGTTAATCGGACTATTCCCTAATTTTTCTTTAAAGATATCAGATTCCTCCGCGGTAAGTTCTTTAGTCTTCCATTGTCTAGGACTTCGAGTAAATATCTGAAATGCTGAACAGCCGATTTGCATAGCGTTATCAACTGAATTTGAGACTCCCCCACTAATAGATACGTGAACACCTAATTTTAGGACCAACTTGGATATTCTTGTAGGTATTTAATTTATAATTAATCATTTGTAGAACGAAACTAAGCAAGATAATTTGTTGGCAGCTAAACTAATAATTGTGAGAAGATCTAAAATTGTTGTAGAATTAGTAATTGTACTTTACAATCTATTTTGGATCTGGAGTATTATGAAACGGTTATTATAACTTGGTTAGATTTATAATAATGATAATTCTAAACCAATGCTAATGTGTAATGAATAACTATTCGTTACAAACTAATTGCGGACATAATCCTAGGGGTAAGAACACATGAGGAAGCAATGCCACAACTGGTTCGTTAACCCTATTCATACTCTTATAATGTCCGATGAAATACGTTCATCTAAAAGTATGCTATTTCTAGCGAATTAAATTAATTTATTTGATATTTATGACATATTGTTATTTTTTCTGCTAAAAGATTTCAGAATAAACCTATTGAACTTTTCGATCCAGATTCAAAAAAATAACATTTGCAAAATAAAAACGGCAAAAGACGATTTCATATAACCGTTAAGGTAAATTTGACTCTTGTAATCTTGTAGTCTAATGAAATTATTGATGTGTATAAATGGAAATTCCTTATAACTGCAATACATGAATCCCTAGAAACCTTTCAAAATTGTGTACATAGAAAAAAGTATAAAAAAAGACTACATATGTAAACAAATAAGATTTGCAGCACATAATTTTTAGCTCATGATAAATTTGAATCATGATCCTACAATTTGGTAATTATTGGATTTGTTTTTGCAGTAAAGTAACAGATCTAATCATTAAGTAGATCAGGATGAATATTTTGTTTGTTTTTCACTATATAATTAGTAGTTATATTGAGAAATTCGGTTCGATCGTTGAACAAGGAAAAAATGTACTTTATAATTTATGGCAACCTTTTATAAGGGATGTCAAGAGAGTTTGATTAATCCATACAAATATCAGGTAATAAACACTCTAAACAGCGCTGTATTAAAATAGTTATTTACACTTTATTGTTATAATAATTGGAGACATT
>DATEIH010000145.1:0-2542 GCA_035279165.1 Candidatus Nitrosocosmicus sp.
AACTCCGGTTTATCGTCGACCACCAGGACCAAATAGAGTGAATACATTTGTAATAGTTATTTATTATGGCATAATTGATAAAAAATGTCCAGGCTATAATAAGCACAATCGCAATCTATAGGCTTAAACTTGGCAGTAGAGGATGACAAAAGGAAAAGCAAAAATATCTTCCTAGCAAATAGTAAAAGGCATCAGTAAACATGTGATCACGACGTCGTCATCAGGATTGATCTCATGCCTCATGCTTTTGATAGGTTGTGATAAGGAATCTATGAAAGTAGTTTGCGACTTATCCTTTATTGCCATAGCCCTTATTACAACAATATCTATGACATGAATGTAGCCTTTTATTCTATTCCTAGGGTTATCATTATATGGGCAAGATAGTAAATTAGTATTTAATATTTTGAATAAAATATTCACTTGTTAGTAATTTATGAATATAACATAAAACAATTTGAAAATGACATGCAGGTAGTTTAAACGTGGGTTCAATCTAACCCGACTTGAGATCACTTTTAATACTATTAAATTATTATCCCTAATTTGTCAGAAATTCAATTAGGAATATAATTGGCCGATATCCTACGGTAGTCTTCCTTCCGACTGCTTTAACCATTTATACTATTGATTTTAGTTTTTGTATCTTTTCGATGTAGGAGGTGAAGGTAGTTAGAAATCAGATGCTTCTCATCTCTAAAACCAGTGTAATGCCAGTAGTATTTATTCAAAATGGTTGATATTACAAACCAAGTAATACTATTTACTATAATGGAAAATAGAAATCCATAGTAATATGCAATAAATGTTCCAGTTATAATACCACCAAGAATATAGGGAATGTGACGTTTTAGAGTATTTTTCAATAATGAATCCATAATTTTTGCTATATATACATATATAGCATACCTTATAATATTGGTACTATATTTAGAAACTTTCTCTTTATCTTTTCTTACTTTGGTTGTTTTCTTTTCGTATAAAACTAATCTGACCGTTTATTTCCAAAATTTGATATTCCGATCTCTTCTATCCTTCTGATTCCTGCTAGTATCATAAAAGATTAACTCTTTTGCTCCAATCCCTGCTTTTAGCATCCCCTTATTATCAATTTTCGATCCTGACCAATTTAAGAACTTCAAGACTAATGATTTTGTCCATTCTTTTGTTTTTGGCACTAACATAATCTAAACCGTTGAAGACCAAGATTATTATCAATACTACAGTAACCATAGATAGAATTGGTGCTACTTTATTAATCATAGGCTCTGCCACTGTGTTTTCAAGACTAAGAATTATTACTAATTGATATGCAGTTAGTTGAGTAAATCCTCTGCTTTCAATCCGTTTAATTGCAAAAGGAAGGATTGTCGCTACAATTACCGTACTCAAAATAATAGATAAGAATTAAGGCAGGCTCAAAACTCAGAGCAGTATTTAGATATTCAAAAAAAGCAGATGTAATATCCATTCAAAATTAAATGTATTTCATATAATAAATTATTTGTTTATATAGACATGCATAGTAACTGTACCTTCTAAGGTTATCATATTATTTACAACTTTTAGGTTTAGTCTCTTCTTATCACTTATGATTAAATAGACGAATATGTTTTACTATCAGATTTATGGTTGCATATGAAAGCACTGAAGCAACAAGTGATGAAATCATAGCAGCCTCTATGGCTGAGTATTCCAACTTTAGGAGTTGTATTATGAGAAGAAACCTTGTTACATTATTGACAGTATCAAATATAGTGCTAGCTAGTATCATCTTAATAAAAATTTGTCTTAATGCAATAAAGTTGATTTTTCCAGTCAATCTCTTTGTATAATTTTGCTTATTGTCAATATGAAAAAGAATTGCAAAAATTATTTTGTAAGTCAGAAAACCTGTGATTACAGTCATTGCAGAATTTAGAACAAGACTAGTAAAAAATTCTGCAACAAAGTGTGCCATAATAATACTAGAAAGAAAGCCTGCTGAGCCTGAAATTAGTAGATTTTTGTTTAGAGAGATTGTATTATAATATTTCTCGTAAGTTTTTGTAAAGAATCCGTTTATTTTCTTCTGATTTATTGGTTTCACTTGATATAATTAAAGATGTTCATTAAGTTATTTAAGACTGATAAAAGATAATCGAGTCGATTCAATTCGAGGTATTGGAAATATTCAAGGTAAAGTTCCTTAACAGTGCAATATGTTTTAAGGTCGAAAAAAGGGGCGATCGGTGCATATTGGGAAGTGTGTCGGACTAGTCTAGAGGATAATTCCAGTACTAGGCGCCTCCGATTTTGCTGCGTATTTGACCAAACAGACATTAGTAATTTTACCTAGTATACCCATATTATCCACTTTGCGGATAGGTTATTATTTTAGAGGTTTATTGTGACTATTACTATAAATAGTAAATTTTTACCTATCTATATAAACAATGTCAACCCTAATATTCCATTACAAGTGAAATGTATTAAAATAGGTTCCCTTCAACGTAAGCAAGTAATAGATGCTCAATTGCTAATAAAAAAAGAATTAGAGCAA
>DATEIH010000146.1:0-3280 GCA_035279165.1 Candidatus Nitrosocosmicus sp.
TTCTACGTCTTCATATTGAAGTGTTATATTTCCATCTAGTAAATTTGTAATGTATTCATTCACGTATCTAAACTTATAATCAGATTCCATTGCATAGCATAGTGTATACATAACTATATTACCATCTACCTAAATTAATCACGGCCTTGTACCAGGTCATTCCCAATTTCAAAGTAAGTGACTATTGATAAGGCCATGCTAATCAATTAGAAGCATGTAAAAGTCCCTTTTTTGACGAAAATGCAACTAAAAGATCTAGAAAATGCAGTTTAGTAAGGATCTGCTTCAATTAAAAAAATAAACTTAAGCAGAAAGAAAATTACTTACTCAAATTTCTATCTCAGTTCTAGTACCATCAGTGTTGTACTTGTAGACTTTTCCATCCTCCTCATTTAGTGTTTTTTTATGAGAACCATCACAAAACGGCTGGTTTTGACTTAATCCACACATGCAAATCCATTTACTATCATTGCCAACCTTAACTTCCATAGGCCCTTTTCCTTCTTTTTTTACATACCTTACCATCAAAACTACATTGATAATTGCATATATATAAAATATTTTTAAAAGTTAATCTTCCATACTCATCGCTTTCATACTGCAATTTGCCAATTATCTAAGTTTAATTTTTGTGAGTCATCTGGTTATGTCAAAATATTGATAGAAACAAAAAGGCATTACAATCAAGTAATGGGTGGGTATTATTAACTATAAAAATTCTGAGTATAGCATTAGAATCATAGGACATCTTCAAATTAAGTTTATTAATAATAACAGCATTTTTTTATATCATTATTAATGGTTTCCATCTTTACCACTGCGCACAGATTATCAATATCCATTTAAATTACTTCTTAATTTGAACATCAGGTGGTTTATTGTTCTATTCAAATTTTTAATTTCATTTTCATAGTTAAAATTCACTAAAAGTTGAATATTCACATGCAAGTTTAGATCCTGGTCCTATTTAGTCACATATTTATAATGTGTTCTGCGCTCGCAAGAAAAAGATTGTGGCAAACGCAGAGAGAGATTGGCCCGAGAATATTTGAATAGATATGAATAGAAACATTTGAATCATGATAAAGTAAAACAGCAAATTCAGTACAGTATATAAAAGACAATATTGAGTGATCCCGCTATCTTTCACTAAAGCGATTAGAATTTACATAATCATCTTGGTCATTAAAAAAAACTAAAAGTGATAGATACCTACAGATTATGATGTGAAACAACCAGAATTTATCGTTGATTGTATGGGAGGAAATATTGCAAAGAAATTAAGAATAATGGGTTTTGACACCGAATTCTGGCTAGATGTTAGTGATGATTTTCTTATCAATAAAAGTAATCATGAGCAAAGGTTATTGATAACTAGAGATAAAGGACTCTTTTTAAGGATCTCAAAATCGAGCAAGAACGGGCTGTTACTTTCTGACGATGATGAAGTCAAAAATTTGGTTTTCATACTAGAGAGTTGTAATATCAAACATATCAATCCCGTTCCCAATTTAGATACCCGATGTACAATCTGTAACGGTACATTAAGAAAGCTAAACAAGACAATGCTATCTAACCGAATTCCGGAGAGAGTATACAAAAATATAACCAAGTTTTATCAATGTTCCAAATGTTCAAAAGTTTACTGGAAAGGAACTCACGTAGAGAATGTCAATAAATTAATAGATAATATCAACAAGCTGTTAGGAAAGTAAAGGTAGATTAATACTTCGTTGAGAATATTGGTTGGATGCTTTCTACACGTAGTCATCATCAGGAAAGTTCAGGTAGAATCCAAGAGCAGGTACAAAGTTATTTACATATTATCAGAAATTAAAAGTTTCATAAAAATTTTAGTCGGTTCCACGACTAATTGATATTTTTGTTGGGATAAAACAGACAGTTATTTGAACATCCACACTATTATTAGATTTAAGGTAAACGTAAACATAATTTCCTTGAATTTAGATCAGAAGAAATTTGTTCATTTTTAAATTGAGAAGTAATAGTTTCTTATTTTATTTATGGATAAACAATTGTTGAATTTTATATTGAGCATTATCGATTCATTATACAAAAACGATTGGAACACTTGTGATATATGTGATTAGAAGATTTTTCAATAAATGGCTCATCTGATCGCAGACGACAAGTAGACAAAATTCCAAAAATAAGTAACTTAAAATAAGATATTATTATTATTTTTTTAGTAGCTTGAATGCATGATTTCCTGAACCAGTTTGTATGTAATATGTTATCCATATCATCGCAAGCGGCTCTAATAACCTAGATTGCTCAATTCCCCCAATGTCTATTGTATCCCAACCAAATGGATTTAATAATTCTTGAATAATCTTGTCCTTGGCATCCTTAAAATTGCTACAAATAAACATAGTTGGGGGACCTCCCGGAAAGTTTGGATGGATCATATGGGGATTACCTACGATGTTAAAGGCCTTTACAACTTTTGAATTTGGTAATAAGGATTGAATTATCTCACCTGCAGATTTATCATATCCAAGCGATAGCTTTGGTGGCGAATCTTTAGCAAATTCTAATGGATTTGTCGTATCAACGACTATTTTATCATTAAAATTGGATGAAATAGCCAAATTAATTGCGTTTTCAGTACCCTCCCATAAAGTAGAAAGGACAATTAATTCACCAAAAGATGCTGCCTCAGCAAAGGATCCAACAAAGGCACTTTCCTTATATTTGGGATTGTCAATCCAATTCTGTAATTCTTCTTTTTCAGGATTTCGTGTTCCTATCATAACGTGGTGGCCAAGATCTATACAGCCATCGGCTATTTTCCGACCCACTTCTCCTGAGCCCAGTATACCTATATTCATAATAGGTAATATACATTAAAGTGATTAAAACTTTAAAAGAAGATAAAATTCTTGATTTTACTTTAACTTAAATGCATCAAACGAAAAGTAGCCTTTTTTTAATTATTGAGAAATCATATTCAAAATAATCATGTGTTTCCAATTATATATTGGATGTTCTGAATGCAACAATGAAGGTATACCAGAAAGGGTGGTTGGTTGATGTATTTTATTCAGATTATGGAAAGAGAAAAGGCAGATATTATTCTCAGATTTTTAATAATGTCGAGATGGTTATTACTTTCTATAAGAGATTCTATAAATACATATGTGTCTTGTCTTTCCAAGCCGTGATTGCAAACGATAATTTCTATAATCGGGCAGATCAAATTCAACAATTAAAAAATTTGTTATAATATAACAAATAACCTAGTTCTCTATAATCCTTG
>DATEIH010000147.1:0-5102 GCA_035279165.1 Candidatus Nitrosocosmicus sp.
AATTTTGAAATTTGTTCAGAAGAAAAATTGGAAATATATGCAGTATCCAGTATTTCGGTAGGAGAATAACCCAATTCTTTACGAAGTTGCTGAAGGTTTCGGGCCAGATCTTTGATCAGGCCTTTTACTATCAATTCGTCATTTCTAGCAGTATTTACCAGGAGAATTACATTTTCTTTCTCTCCGACAACGTAACCGTCACTTGGGACAAATTCAAAATCCATGTCCGTAATAGTCAAATCTATCGATTTATTTGGTGAATAATCTAAATGATAAAATCCATTCACCTGCAAGTGTTTAAGTATTTGTGTTTTATCTTCCCTTTCAAACTTGTCTATTAATATCCCAATATCGCTTTTGACGAGCTTGGCAACACTTTTTCTATTTATGGTAATTGATGGAATAATTGGAGCTTCTATGTTTATCAAGCCTATTATTTTTTCAACAATATTATTCGCTTTGAGTTCTCGAACCTCAATATTTTCGATGTTCATTTGTTCTTTTAATAATTCTTTTATACCCTTTACTTTTAGAAATTCAATCTCATCAACGTAAATTAATGCTGATTCCAACGGCCATCTCCTTTTCAATTTGTGTCGGTTTCTTAATGAAAACGATAAGGATGATATCCCCTTAATCTTCTCAAATGCTGCTTCAACTTTTTTATCGGCTATCAAGGCTAGTTCTTTGCCAGCACTAAGATTCTCCATCAGAATTGAATCAAACTGCTTAAAACATGATTGGTAAAGGTATTCAGTAAAAAAAGGACATACAGGATGAAGTATGACATCAATGGTCAATAAACAATAGGATAAGATTCGATATACAGAAAACCTCCTACTCTGGTTGTCAAGATCATCGCTCCAAAGATCATATCTTATCAAAGGGACATAAGTTTGACTCAATGAATTTATTATGAAGTCTTCAACCGCATGTGAAGCTTCGTGAAATCTACAATTACTTAGCAAATGAGCGGATTGCTCGACTAGGTCCTTAAGCTTTGTTAAGATCCAAACGTCTTGACTCCTCAAAGAAAGATCGTTGACCGTCCAACCGGACCTCGAGTACCAATCACTGAATTTGAATTGATCATAGATAGCATTTTGCTGATAATAGATATGTAAGAAAAAAAGCGTGCTTAACACTTGATGGGGTCTCGAAGACATTTCCTTGATATCAAAATTCAAGGGTTCTATTGGAGAAGATTTCCAGATAAAGTATAATCTTACCAGATCCACAGGGTTTTCTAATAACAGTGATTTCGCATCAACGACATTTCCCAAACTCTTACTCATCTTGTTTCCTTTGTCATCCAAAACATGCCCTGTGAACAGGAAAGATCGAAATGGAGATTGAGGACTCTTTTTGAAGATAACATTTAACATCAATAAGGTATATGCCCAACCGCGGGTTTGGTCAATACCCTCTGTCAAGAATTCGGCTGGAATTAAAGTATCATATTCTGTATCAGAAAGTGATGAATAAGGGGCACTACCGCTATTATGCCAAGTATCTAAAACGAATAATTCTCTTTTCATTCTATTTTGACATTTGGGACAATTAATTAATACTTCATCAATCCAGGGCCTGTGTAACTCAAAGTTTTCCCCATCTGGTAAATAAGAGGCCCGTGCGACAATTGCTTTCCTGGAAAATAATCCCTCTTTAAAAGAGCACTCGGTACATTTCCAAATTGGAAGAGGTGTACCCCATACTCGTTCCCTCGATATACACCAAGGAACCTTTTCTCTAATAATCTCGAGATACCGATTTTTTGGTTGTTCATAGAAATAGTTAACTTTTGACGCAGCTATAATAGGCTTATCTCCTAATTCATCAATCATATAGAAATATTCCTTTCTTGCCAACCAAACTATTTTGTGATGAGATCGCCAACAGGTAGGGTATTTATGAGTCAGTTTGCTTATTTTTACTACCGATTCTGTTATATGCATGTCTTCAACGACAATTTGGTCGACATCTCTGACAAATTGATTTTTGTACTTGCCTGCATCTTCAGTAAAGTATACTTTATCATCAATAGGTACAAAGATAGGTATTTTCCTTTTGGTTGCTATTTCAAAGTCCTCTTCTCCGTTAGCAGGTGATAAATGAACAATTCCGCTACCAGTAGTAACATCTACAAAACTTTCTGCAACCACAAAATGGACTTTTCCTTTGGAAGAGAGATCTTTCAAGCTGGGTATATTTTCTAAGAGGGGATGAATGTAATATTGGCCTTCTAATTTTATGCCCAAAAATGTATCGACTACATCATAAGTATCTATCTTTAAGTCGGTCATTAATTCTTTGACTCTATTTTCAGAAACAATCCATTTTTCATTTTTGCCTCTAAAATTTACCTTTAAAATTAGATATCGGGCCTCTGGATTTACGGCTACCATTTCGTCGGTAACTAATGTGAAAGGCATGGTAGTCCATACCACAAGGAAAGTTTCTGATTCTTTTAGTTTTACCTTATAATAAAATGAAGGATCTTCTACCTGCTCATAGCTTTGATTGATTTCAGCATTACTTAACGATGTCTGACAAGAAGGACAATATGCTACAACTCGGAACCATTCCTTTAATATCCCATCCTCTAGCGCTTTGCTGACATATTTCCATTCTCTTTCAATATATGAATCCGTATAAGTCCAGTAGCCCTTATCATAATTGAAAGACATCCCAATTAGGTTATCGACTTCCACCCATTTTTTATTATATTCAAGAATTAATTTTTTACAAGTTTCGACAATCTTCTTGATTCCAACTTTTCTAAGATTATCAGATTTATTGCCGGTTAGACCTAGAATCTTTTCCGCTTGTAATTCAACCGGTAAACCCTGAGAATCCCAACCCGGTTGAAACTCCATCTTCTTTTTTTCTAATGTAGATCTTCTAAACCACAGATCTTTAATTATTCTACCTCTAATGTGACCCAAGTGTGGTTCCCCATTCATAGTAGGTGGCCCTTCTATGTAGCCTATGGTCTGCTTGAAATTTTCAGATTCTTTAAGATATTCATTGATGTTTGTTTTTATTGTGGGATCTTCATAATATGCTCTAATTTGATTTTCAAATGTCTTTAGCTCAAATTTATCCCCCAATTTCATACTATACTGAAAATCAAATGTCCATCCATTCTTATATATTTGGAACTTGAAGCGTTATTTCTATCTGTAAAAATCTCAACCTGAATTCAGTAGCAGGGAAGGGGCGGTCTAATACCATAGATGATTTCAAATACCTTGGCACAAGCCTTTTACACTGTCTAATAGAAGTCAGATAAGTCTAAAAAGGTGAAAAGAATTTGTTTTTGCAGACACAGAGGAATGCAAAAAGATCTTACAAATAGAATTATATTAAAATTATAAAAATCTCTTAATGTGAATAAATTCAATCAAATAGGGGCGGGAAAGAATCCACCTGGTGACGTTTATGTAGTAGTTGAAATTCCTAAAAATAGTAATATCAAATATGAATTGGATGAAGAAACAGGCATTCTATTTGTTGACAGAAAGCTACATACTTCCATGGTATATCCATTTAATTATGGATTTGTACCCCAAACTAAGGAAGAAGACGGAGACCCAATAGATATCCTTATACTAAGTAACGATCAGTTTTCTCCACTTTCGGTAGTCAAATCAAAGCCGATTGGCGTCTTAATTATGGAGGATGAAGAGGGGAAAGACTCTAAAATTATAGCCGTACCTCATGAAAAGATTGATTTTGATTATTCTAGATACAGTGAAATAGAGCAATTGGATAGTCGAACTTTGGATAAAATAAAGCACTTTTTTGAACACTATAAAGAATTAGAAAAGGGCAAGTTTGTAAAAGTCACCGGCTGGGAAAGTAGTAAGGTCGCTGAGCAGATAATCAATGATGGAATTGATAGATTTAAGAAGGAATCATAGGGCTTTAAATTGTTCGCTCCAACGCATATAAGCTCGAATCATATCTGAACTTACACTGGGCTTTCTAACCTTGAACATTTCTTTAAAGTCTGCCAAATTCAGTTCTCTAGGTAAATCATCTTCCACTAATGGTTCACCTTTTTCAAAGAGTTCATTTACAACTCTTAGTTGTGCAGACTGACAAATGTCTTTGATGTCACTAGCGCTGTAACTTTCCGACAATCTTGCCAGTTCCTCTACCTTAAGTAATGGATCTTTTGTAAGTTTTGAAACATACTGCTTGAAGAGGTTCCGTCTGGAAGCCATATCAGGAAGGGTGACATAAATTCTCTTTTGAAACCTTCTTAAAAACCCAGATTCAAGACTCCAGGGTTTGTTAGTTGCACCTATAACATATAGGAAGGATTCTTTAGATTTCCCATTAATTCCATCCATTTCAGTCAAAAATTGATTCTTTACACGAACTTCCCCTCCAACTTCTCCGTTTCTGGTACCTAAAAGAGAATCGATTTCATCAATAAATAACAATATTGGAATTTTTTCCTTCTGATGCAACGCTCTGGCAAAGGTAAACAGTTTTGAAATATTTTTTTCTGCTTCTCCTAACCATTTACTCATCATTGATGCTGCATCTATATTAATGAAATACCCGTGTATCTCAGCGGCAGCAGCGGCTGCAAGTAGAGTTTTTCCGCAGCCTGGCGGACCAAAAAGTAGAATACCTCTTGGCCAACCCAGGGGGAACAGGTCAGCACGTTTTGTTGGGTATACGATGGATTCACGAATGGCTCTTTTTGCATCTTCTAGCCCGACTACTTCCTTCCAACTCACCATCGGTTTTTCCTTCAGAATGAGGTTTTCTAGCTCCGAACTTAACTCTTGAATCTTGTTTGATTCGGGGGATTGGGAGTTCTGCCGTCCATGTTGAACATCATTGTGCAAATTAGTTTTATCAAAAGGAATAACGTGATTAATTCTAGTATTCAATTTTGGTAACTGACCATCCTTTATACTATTTCTCTTCAAATCAGGCTCGCCTGAAGATTGTCTATCATCATCTAGTATGCCATTTGCCATTTGTATGGCCTTTATCCTATTTTGATAGGCACCTGCTCTCTCTAAATAGACTCTATTTAACTTATACTCTGGATAGATTTGAACCAACTTGATTAATGCTTC
>DATEIH010000148.1:0-3701 GCA_035279165.1 Candidatus Nitrosocosmicus sp.
AATTCATTGTTCGTAAGGAATTGGCGCTTAGGAAATAACACTAAAGAAGAAATTATATTTTGATTGAATTAAAATTACGATGAGCGTCTGAAACTTTATTCTAATTTGCAACTGGATTTACTTATATCAATAAAATAACAAATTTTCTAGCAAGTATTAGATGGTATTAAATTTTTATTTTTGAGACATCCAGCGATTAAAACTTTGAGCTTGGGATAATCTGCTTTGAGCAATAATAGTTTTAGAAACAGGATTTAATTCATATATCTATTTCAGGGCAGAAGTCCCAACAATTAAATTTTCGATATTGAAATTGATAGAGTTAGGTAGTTAATTTGTTATTACTGTGTAGTTAAATATTGTTGTTCGATTCAAACTTATATCATAATTCTCGTTGGAGATAACATTACCAGAATAAGACTGAAATACTGATATATTAGTTATGTAGCGTTAATAGTGTTAAATCTAAAAAAAAGATGGACCATCCTGTCTATTTTTTCCAAATAATATCGGCTTGACCCTGTCTTCGATTACATACTCTGGCTAATACAAAAAAAAGATCCGAGAGTCTATTGAGATAAACATAGCAATACTTGCTAACTTCATTCTTTAGGTAAAGATCGACTAATTTAATTTCGCTTCTACGGACTACTGTGCGAATCACATGACACTGCGAGGCCTCAATTGTTCCTCCGGGCAGAATAAAAGCCCTCAAAGGTTCAAGTTCTTTGTCAGATTTATCAATGCAATTCTCTAAAAATGTTACCTCTCCCTCAGTAATTCGAGGATAGTTGTTTAATTTCTGTTGCGGGTTAGCAAGATCACTACCAAGAGTAAATAATTGGTGTTGAATTTTGATCAAATCTTCAGTTGTATCTGTAAAAACTGGGTTAGAACTAATCAAAGATATTAGCATTCCAATATTGCTATTAATTTCATCAATCTCTCCATAGGATTGGATCCGGCTGCTGGACTTTTTCACTCTAGTACCATCAGCGAGGCTTGTTTCGCCTAGATCACCTGTTTTTGTATATATTTTCATACTTTTACCATTGCTAGCTACGATATTATAATGTGATTGATTTCGTTAAAGTTCTAAATTATCTGAAAGACATGCTAATACGCATGCACTTCGGCCTTATGTTCTCTCAAATATTTTTTCTTTTTAAACCGTTCACTGCATTTATCACATTTAAATGGATTCTCAAATTCCATTAAGAATCTTTTCTTCTTTTCTTCAGGGCTTTCTAATATTGAAGATGATTCATTAGCTGAACTATCCATTTCATTTTTATCTGTCATAGCTAATTCTTTACATTATGCTCATTTATTTATTAGGATTGGGGTTGAATTTTATTTAATAATTAAATATATCTTTTTAACCTAAAAATTTTTTTCTGATTGATTTAAAGCAATAATATATATACTATAAACCAATGTTTTTAAAATGTGCCGTCGTAGCTCAGCCTGGAAGAGCACTCGACTGTTTAACTAACGGGGTGAAGCTGAAGACCGAGCTGTCGTGAGCTCAAATCTCACCGGCGGCACTATATAATATCAACTTGAGATGCCATAGAATGATAAAGAATTTAAAAAAAATCTTTTGTACTCATGATGATAAATTTTCTTTTAGAAAATATGATGATTTCGAATTTACTGAATTTAATGTCTGCAGTAATTGTGGAAAAATTGTAAACACAATAAGTGGATACGATGAGGACATGAGGGGTTAAGTTGAAGATACCTGAAATAGATATACAAATCCTAATTTTTATATGGTGTCTTGGAGCAGCACTGGCAGCAATTGCTTTGTTGATCCCAATTTATTATATTTTTTTCATAGTCGCAGCTGTTGGGTGGATAAGTGTTGGTATTACTAGTATTCTTATAATTCTTCACATAAAAAAATGAGGAAATTTAGCCTCTGCCACCCTGTTCAGGTATGGAGACCAACGTAACAGTCGATGTTATTCCATTAATTTTTCGTATACTATTGGTAATTGTATTGTTCATTTCGTCTACTGTATCAGTTTGAATTTTCACAAACATATCATGAACACCATAAGTTCCACGAACTTCTTTTACTTGTGGAATTTGAGATATTTGTTTAATTATTTCTTCTTCTTTTCCTAAAATACAATTAATCAAGATATACGCTGTAGGCATAATGATTATGTCAATGGGATGATATTTTAATCTATTGATAATTTGTAGATAAATTCAAATTTTAAATAGTCATACTTAAGATAGAAACTGATGCGATTACCGCTGAAAGAAAAGGGAAAAAACCCTAATACAATTAGCCTTTTAAATAAATTTTATGAAAATATCAAAGACGTTTTTGAAAATTCGATCAGGGCTAATATTGTCACCATAGATACCAAGGTGATGTTGGCAGATTTTTCAGTAATAGACGTCTCTTCATTTGATCCAAACAAGATAGTAACTCTTTTTCAGAATTTCGAGAAGACGATGAACGCCAAATCAAAGAATTGGCATGTTGTTCCCGTGCAATCAACGAAATCTGACGATATACGTCGACTTTATTTTCAGATGAACTTAGAAATTGATAAATTCTATTTTTATATATATATGGGAATCCAGTTTCATTCGTTACTATACTATCAAGTTGATAAACAAGTAATCCAATTATCTAAGCAAATCCGTGAATTGCAAGAAATAAACAACAGTGCAAGAGATGAAATTACAGTAAAAGGTGACCAGATAATTAAGCAGGAATTAGAGAAACTAGGGTATAAGGACATTGATAACACCCAATTATTTGAAGAGTTATTTACACATAACGATTTGTCAAAGAATCTAATAGACAAAGCATCCTCCATTGAGGAAAATTACCCCGAGATAGAAAATAACAACGCCCAAATAGCCAACTTAAAAAAGGAACTTGAAAATCTGATTATTGAAACTTACCATATTGAATTGACATCTCTTGATCAAAACAAAATGCTTCAGGGAGAAAATGGAATGGTTATATATGTTGATTTTGAAATGATAAAGAATAAGAAAACAAAAGAAAAAACTTCTGTAATTAATTTTGAAAAGATACCGACCAATTCCATTGACTCAATGAATAATGAGCTCGAATTCCTATATGACTTGATGAAAAATGAATTTAGAGTATGAATCTGCAATCAACCGGATATGTTCGTGAGATTAAAAATTGCAAAAAAATAAAATGATATTGTAGTAAAGATCTGGAATACAAGTATCATGCAAGGCGGTCCATCAATTTATTTTGATGAAATACTTTATAGAAAGGTATAATCAAAGATATTTATGTAAGGATTTTGAACAAAAAATGGGTTCAAAATTCTGTTGCGGTTAGTCCCAAGACTAGTATTTGTTATCTAGGAACCAAAATTTTATTTTGAATATTCGATTTGATCTTTGGATTTTTAGTATAGAAACATCGTTGTTGGGGTCAAAGGGTAGTTAATATGACCTTTGCAGAAGTATACAATGACTATAATATTGATACTTATGCTAAGAACCATAATAATATCATAGTCGTATTAAAAATAAAGGTATAATCAAAGCCAACAATTTCCCAGTTAATCTATTGTATGATATAATGATACAATCATATTTTAATTTGTCAATCTAAATTTGTTCCCAAAAGTTACAAGTTACTTATTTTTCATGGTTTACTTTAATTCCAAAAGTACAAAGGTTCGATCACA
>DATEIH010000149.1:0-19822 GCA_035279165.1 Candidatus Nitrosocosmicus sp.
TAGTTTCGAGTCACTTATATGTAGAAGATACTCCTTATTTGTTACTACTTTTTGCTCTTTTTATACCAATAGGGGCTATTTTATTTTTAGTCAAAAAATTACATTGACAGACCACACCTTTGAACAAAAATATTTGATAAGAGATACATTGGCTTCCAATTCCCTTATTTTGAATTGTTCCTTTCGTTTATCATATGGTTGAATTCATTTATATCAATCTAGTTATCATTGAAATAAGTAAAGATATTCATGATATAGAGTATTAAAAAAATACAAATAATTATCAAATGGATACACAAGATCATCAATGTCCTATCAGCCTATATCGTATTGGGGTACTCATTTCGATTATCTTTTCTCATAGGCAAATGTGACTGTGGCAAGTTTTGGATAATCTTTATTATTAATGATGTTATTTCTATTAAAATATAAATAAATTATTAAGTTGCGATAGCTTATCTCTATAACAATGGTGGAATTAGTATGCGAGATGTGTTATTATAAAGGAGATAAAACTGAATTTGAGGCAAGTAGTGATTACTGCAGAGAATGTCTCAGTGATCACGCAATGTGTCCGAAATGCGGAGCCCCATATCATTCTGCAACCATCACCGACTAGAAAAAACAAGCGTGGCTATTATCCTTATTTTCATAGATTGATTTATGAATAGTTTTGTGTAACGATTATTTGCCACAGTTGAAATCCATTTGAGTTAATGCAATGTTGAAACCGGTCAAGACCAATGTACTTGAATATCAAGAATTTTTGATACTTTTTTAGACCATTTGGATAGTATCATATTTGAATTTAATAGATAGGGATAAATTAGAATAGCGAATGATCGATAGAGTTAATAGACGATTTGTTATAGTTGCCAAGAAGAAGATTGATCTAAAAAAACCATTATATGATACCTTTATTTTTATTGATTATTAATTTGATATTTTCTATACTCTCTAATATTATCGGAATACAATTTATCGATTGTAATTTTCGCTAAGGAATATCCAGGCTAAATGCTTAGTGCCAGGAAGGGCAATAATCTGTTACTACTTCACTACTTGGTTTTGTTATATCCATGAGTTTCTTATTAGCAATTACCTAACAAAAGAAAGCAATTTATCAGAAGATAATGAAAATATTATTTACTCAAATATATTAACAAGTTTTAGTGATATTCTAGAGATAACATTGCCTAGCTATAATTTTCAGTTCAATTCAGAACATGAACTTCATTTTGATATTATAAAATACAATGAAGTATTCAATATCTAATTTCTAGAATTCTTTACAATTTAGGTGGATCGACATTGTCATGTGTCTTCAAGATAGATGATATCGAAGTTCATACATCCATCATCTATTAATCTATATTTTTTAGAATAGATGTTAAATTATTACTTTAGTTGCATCTATACCTAATAGATGTAACAGAGAGAATCATGGAAAAATACTTATAGTGCAAACAGTAACATTCATTCGGTATAAAAGTATGTGGTCAGATAAAAGAAATATAACCGATATGAAAACTTATGGAAATGAAAAAATTTTGAACTTGTTTAGTGTCAATGAAGGCAATTGGCTGTCGGGACGTTTCATCCCAATGGCATTAGCTTTATTTGGTATTACTTTAATGACAACATCAGATTCCTATTCTCCGATGGCTTTTGGGCAATCTGTATCTCAACCTCAGAATCTATCCTTTACTTATTATACTAATTGGGGCTCTGAAGGTGAAGGTGACGGCCAATTTAGTGGCCAGAATGATGTTGACTTTTTTGATGGGAAAGTATTTGTTCCAGACTATGCAAACCACAGAATCCAAATATTTGATCCTGAAGGCAATTTCTTAGCTAAATTTGGCGAAGGTGGAGAAGGTGATGGTCAATTTCATAAAGCATCAGCATTGTCCATGGATTCTGAAGGTAATATTTACGTGGCAGATCAATTCAATTATAGGATTCAAAAATTTGATAATAACGGTACTTTTCTAGCAAAATGGGGCTCTGAAGGTGAAGGTGACGGCCAATTCTTACATCCACATGTTCCTGCAAATGATGCACAAGGTCAGCTGTTTGTAACAGATAGAGACCATCCAAGTGTTCAAGTATTTTCTACAAATGGTGAATTTCTAAATAGATGGGGCTCTGAAGGTGAAGGTAATGGTCAGCTTTCAAATCCTGAGAGTTCTATAGTAGATTCCAGTGGAAATGTGTATATAGCTGATTATGGCAATGACAGGATACAAAAATTCAGCAACAATGGGACCTATCTTTCTCAATGGGGCACAAAGGGCGTAGCAAATGGTGAATTCCAAGGGCCTTCAGGACTATCTATAGATAGTAACGACAATATCTACGTTACGGACAAGAACAACAACCGAGTTCAAGTGTTTACCAGTGATGGTCAATACATTACACAATTTGGTGGTGCCAACGAAAATGAGGGAAAATTACTTGATCCCGAGGGTGTGGGTGTTGATAAAGATTCTGGTACCGTGTATGTAGCTGATACAGGTAACACACGTATAGTTGTATTCAAGCCTAATTAGCAATCTTTATCCATTTATTTGTAAATGTCTTTGAATGGTAATAGGAGCTTACATTCAGGATATAAATGTGTTCGATAAATGAAAATTCCATTACTTTATCCACTTTTTTTAATTTTGTCTTTGTTGTTAGTAAATATGTTTTCAATTATTGTTACTGCGCATAACTTTGATACAGATGACAATTCAACTTTTCTTACGTTCATGAACATGATATTGATTGAAAACCGACTCATAAATCATAGCTTGGTCGATGGTTCAACTAACTCAAGCAAATCTTTGTCTACTGACAACATAGATAATATTAACGAGATAGTTGATGATATTCTCGTAAGCGAGGATTCTCTTCTTATTGATAGTGATCAGTTCTATAACAACACTATTATAGCAACAATGATGGCTAATTTAGGTGACGAAGTCCTTAGAAAATATGGTTATGCATTTGGAATACCATCAAATATAATGCTTAGTATGAATTTCTCGTTAGCCAACATGTTAGAAATGAACGACAGTAAAGCGATAGCTACAGGTGATCATTCTAATCATGATTCATTAGGATTAGGGAATCAATCTGTTAAACTTCTCAAGGATAGATCTCAATATAATAATGCTTTGGAAACCTCAATAAGGATGATTGAAATTTATGAAAAAGATCTAGAGTCCACAGATATAACATTAGGAGAAAATAACACCGTTCCCTTTCTCAAAGAGTCATTGCATGAGCTAAAAGATAATATTGAGAACATTTCACAACCTTCAAAAATTATGGAAATCGTTCATGGAAAAGTGCACCCAAATTTACAATTGGCATTTAATCTTACTTTAAAACAGTAGTGGTTAAATGACTATTTTCGTAATACATTATCTAGAATAACACTACTATTTCCTAATCACGCTTGTTGGCTTAATATTGAATAAATTATGAATCTAAAAATAAAATATTTTGGTTGGTATTCGCAATAAAACCTGATTATACCACCATATCAATATACCCGATTGGTGCTTTAAAGCGATTTCAGTTCTTAAATATAGACTCTACAGTTATCATATCTCTGCATCTGAAAATTCATTGCTGCAGAAATGACAATTGATATTCGGATATTATATTAGAAAACTTCAGATTACTAATCATAACGCTATTTATTATTAAGTATTTGCGCAAAAATAATAGTGATTGTTCTTACCTATCTGTTCTCATATCTACAGCATACACTTGCTCTTTGATTATATCTACAGAAATAGGATTGTTATGTCATTTTGATTCTAATTCATTATCTTTTTTTTCAGGTTACCCTTTTCTAATTCGCACCGGTACATTGATATATAATAATTTATAGAAACTTACTTTAGTAGTATAAAGGTATGATGAAAGAAGTCTTCTTTGTTGAATATTTACGATTTTACTGATGTTTTAACTAAACAGATGTATAAAAAAAAAATTATGACCTTAGATAAAGGAAATAAAATGATCGCGTTGTCTGGAATTTTTGTATTTTTTTTGACAGTGACGTTGGCTAGCTTAAATTATAACTCCAGTGATGACATTATTGCATTTGCTACAACCCTAAATAATACACAAACTCAACCTAACATCAACGCTAAATCCATTTACGATACAGGCACTGCAGTATTAGGAAATAATGTCAAGAATTTAATAATATTAATACCTGATGAAGCCCATCATGGCAATGGAGAAGCCAAAGAAAACAGATTCATCGAACAATCTTTTTTACCCCAAACAGCATCAGTAAATAAGGGAACCCAAGTTATTTGGTTTAGCGGTGATGTAGGCCACGAACATGAAATTATACTAAATAATGACAAGAGTTCATTTAATAGTGGAACGTTACCAGAGTTTACTGCATCAAACCCTATGGTTTTTAATGCGGTAGGGGATTTTGGATATATTAGTCCAGATATCGATCAGGAAGCAGTACAAAAAGGATTTGTAATGAAAGGCGATATTAAAGTAGTAGACCAACCTGATATCATAAATTCAAGTACAAATAACACAGCTATTGGAGCAAGTACTTCAGTTATTCCATCAAACAACGAAACACAGACCACTAATACTCTATCTCCTACTACTACTTCCAATAACAACATAGAAACCGTTGGAGTCTTTATGGTTCCCACTAAAGATATTGATGAATATGTCCAAGATTTTAAAGATAATGGTTTTTCAATCGACAGTACATATTCTTTTAAAGACCTTCGTGGTTTAGCAAGGGATACGGGTTCAGAGCAAACACTCTTGGTATGGACAGCTGGTCCAAGCATGACTGTTGATTCAGCAATTTCAGCATTAAAAGATATAGGTGCCAAGTTACCATATAAGTAAATCATAGGTCTTTTTTATGCTAGAAAGATATTTTTTAACATTCCATCTTGTCTCATTATTAGTAGCTTTTATTGCTGTATATTTTTTATCTATCTCGCTCCATCCTATAATGGCAACTAATAATTTGACGACTTTGCAGAATCCTATCGATGAGAATTCACAGATAAGTTCTACTCACAATTCCCTTCCTAATTCCCCTCTTCTTATTTATGGTTCGCAAAGTAATATGGTTAGCGAGGGTTCTACTGTTGCACAAAATAATACCAACAAGAATCTAGTTTCTACTGAGGAATATGACAAAATTAAGAATTGTAGTCCTGATACTGCTAAGAAACCAAATTCCATAGAATATTTGACTTTTTTTAACTGTGGTCATGTCAAGTCAAATAGTAGTACAGTAGGTGATGCTAGAATCAATCAAACAGTCAGGGAATTTACTTTGATTATTGAAGAAAGTCAATCTATACCGATTGCAAGTAATGGTTTAACATTTTTTGATGCGTGGACCTTTAATGGTACAATACCTGGTCCCACTATGCGGGTCACAGAGGGCGATTTAGTAAAGATAAATGTAATAAATCCACCACAAAATAACCATACGCATTCACTGCATTTACATTCGATTCATCCATCTATTATGGATGGAGTAGGCGGCGGTCCTGGAGGTAATATTAAACCTGGTGAAAATTTTACTTATGTCTTTACAGCACAACCATATGGTGTTTATCCATATCACTGTCATGTTTCTCCAATTGATCAACATATCAACAAGGGTTTGTATGGAGCCTTTATCATAGATCCAAAAATACCAAGACAAAATATGACTGAGATGGTTATGTTAATGAATGGATATGATCTTGACTATGAAAAAGAAGGAATTGGTCCAAGCCGTATTCCAACCCCTGAAGAAGTAATAGAAGACTATATGCCACAAGAATTTGAACACGGAAACGAAGTATATACTGTAAATGGCAAAGCATTTGATTATGAGGAAAATCCAATTCCTATTAAGACTAATTCAGATTATCGTATTTATCTGATTAATATGTTAGAGTTTGATCAAGTCAATTCATTTCATTTGCATGGAAATATGTACAAGTACTACCCAAGTGGAACTTCTAAAGAACCCTCTTTTGAAAATGACATTGTGACTTTAGGTCAGGGTGATAGAGGCATCTTGGAATTCAATTATCCTTATCCTGGAAAATACATGTTCCATTCACATATTAATGAATTTTCAGATTTAGGTTGGATGGGGTTATTTAATGTGATAGAAAAATAGTAGAAACTGCCCAATATCGTAGATTAGATTCTGTTCTGTAGCACACAACCAGTCATCTCCATTAATTTTATTATCAATAATTGAGAAGATTTATTTCGATCTTTTGATCAAGTCTCAACACTTTTGTGTCTAAAATTTTTATTTTATTATTTTAGTTAAGACTAATTTCGGGTCCTAGCAATGTAATCTAATTACAGCGAGCCCGATGGACTTGTAAGAGAAGAATTAGGTCTAAGTGTAAAATTATTTCTCTAGTGTTAGGATAAAAACTGATTTATCAATACTTTTCAAATTATCCTCGTAGATATCAAGACTATATCAGTCTATAATAATGAGTTCCATCTAAAGTTGGAAATTGATAGATATCTTTAACTTGATGCATAGCATTTACAATTTATGACACTAAGTCTTAATTGTAAAGATGCTGGGGACCCAGTGTGTACCCATACGATGTATGGCGAGACAGAAGAAGAATTGCTGGAAAACGCTAAGAAACATGGTATAGAGGTTCATGGTTATACAGAAGAGTCATTCAAAGAAGAAATGGCAAAGAACCTGGAAAATTTTAGAAAAATGATAAAAACAACTTAATTTTCGTACCTTTTTTTTCCAGATAAAAAGACTGAGGTATATATTTATCATTTGAAGGTGATACTCTTATCATTACATCTTCGTAACATTTGACCATTTTATCAACTGATTCCTATGATCTTGAGCCGTAGATATATAACCATGTACCTTAAATAAACTAAAATTTTTAGATATTATACGTATGTATTTCTAGCTGCCTATAATTTATAGTCAGAATATATTATAAAAAGGGAAAACGTAATAAAGGCATCAATTAGAAGTTCGCATAGGGAACTTTCTCATGCTTTTGTATCTTTCTCTCATGCAATAATGGTAAGATAGATTGGAATGTTCTCTATCTAATTCTTCCCATGGTTTTTCTGTCGAGTGTGGTATAACGACCAAGTTTAATGACCTTTATATACTTATCACATGATTGTAGCCTTTACTACTTTTGTCCGAGATTTGTGTCGTCACAAATGTCCCATTAAATGAGTCTGAGTATTTCATACTAGGAGTAAATCCTATTTATTATTGATCTAGATTTTCATTTTTTGATCTAAGAAGTGAGTCTATAAAATGATAAACAAGATCTAGGTAGATAACTATCTATTTTTCCTACATTATCTAATAAGCAATTGATTAATAAGTTATAAAGTTTTATAGCTTTATACTAACAATGAACAAGATTCTATTAATCTCTATAGTAGCAGCGATATGTACGGGAATTGCGGGCATTCTTCATCTAACTCTGCTACCAGCTTTTAATACTCAAATGACTATTTTGTTTCTAGTTGGAGGATTAGCACAAATATTCTGGATAATTCCTACATTAAAAAATTGGGGTAAAATATGGGATTACATTGGTATAGTAGGAACACTTGCATTTGTACTTATATGGATTATTACAAGGATACCAGAAAATCCAATAACAGGAAGGGCAGGAATGGTAGGAGATATGGCAGTTGCTATAGAAGTCTTTCAAATAGCATTTATCGTATTATTAGGGCTTTTAGTTGCAATGAAATCATCAAAAAAACACGTTGAGAATTATCCTAAGAACAAAAAGCCTTAGAAAATATCAACATGAAGAGTAGCAAACCTCTTTATTTTTTACAAATTCTCTTCTAATCTTTAATTACAATCTAAGTGTATTCTGCATGTGATTTTATTAATCTGTCTGCACCTCTGAGTACAAAGATTATGAGTATTTTAGCGACTCTCGGTAGTAATTTAAACTATACTATATGATTCTATAGTAGTAACATTACAGCTTGTCAAACAGACCTCATGACATCAGTCCTTTAGTAGGATCTTCGACGAAGAAGATTTAATGCTAGTCTTTGGATAGGATTATTCCTAAAAGAATAGGAGATTAATTGTCAGGATTCTAATATCAAAAAATTTAGTTACTATGGATATTTTTGAGCCATTAGATCGTCTTAACAAATACACCCCTCATAAAACATATTTGTATTCAAATTTTATTACTAAAGCACAATCTTGAACAAATCTATTACTGGAAAAGTCAAAACTGCATTTTACCATAATCCCAAGTAGAAAAGAACTTTGGACTAATTTCAACAAGTACAACTCCGCCTTTCTTTGAATCTTCAGTAATCATTTTTGCAATTGGATGATCAAGCGTACCAAGATATTTTAAAATAATTTTTTCTCCTAGGGAAGTGACTGTTTTTAGATCATCAATTATAGTTGCTATCCCCTTACCTTTAACTCCTCTAACAGGGGGATTTTCATCGTCTATGGAAAAATAAATAGTTGACCTCTTTAGAATATTTTGAGTTTTCTTAGCAAATTTAGATGTGTTTATCCAGAGTTTTTCTACATCTTTGTCATAGTAAAACCAGACAGGCTGGATATTTGGATTACCTTGTTCATCGATAGTGGCCAACTGTAAATTCAATTTACTTTCAAGAAATTTTTCTGCCTCTTCTTTAGTCATACTAGGAATTTCGGAAGTGGCACTAATAATTTTCATAAGAGATAACATACTTACTTACAGATAAAATTTCCTTTCCTTTTTGTAACCTCCTCATTTAACATCATATTATATCTTTCAAACGAATGGTAATTGGATTTGGATGATTCGATTAACTTTACACTCGTAGACGACACAAGAGTTTATTGCTGTACATACTTACAAAGAAAGAGTACATCAAAAATTTTTACAAAAAGAGAAATAATGATACTTTTTGTTTTCTATTTTTACATTACAACTAGAAATTATGTACCCTTGTCTTGAGGACTTTTCAACATTTACGATTTGAACTCCTTCAGTTTTTTCTATCATATTAATTGTTCCTAATATTAGATAACTATTGAATGATTCTAATGCAGCAGCATAATCACTCTCAATGCACTGTAGGATTTCCCAATATAGGTTTTATTGATGGTTCATTTGAAATCAGAAATTTGCAAATTATTAACTAATACTATCTAGTAGTCAACTTTAATACTAGCCCTGTGATTTCGGTTGCATTTTTACTACTAACGATTAGATTTGTTTGTGTTATGTTATGTCTAGAACTTTTATTTTAACCTTGTGAGAAATTTATATTTTAAATTCGATTTTAAGTAGACTTGGCATTTTCCAAAATCTTGAATCCTTTTTATACATAGTCATTTAAAGATAATTGCCGGATATGAACATCAAAGAAGAGAATGAAAGCGATGTTTGGTCTGAATGGTTAGATTTTAACCACTCTAATATTACTACAAATGCTACTCTTGACAGGCCTGGAGTTTTTAAGGTTCACGCAAACATGAAAATTCTATACATTGGAAGTAGCATTAACCTAAAACAATCATTGTTGGAATCGTTATCAGATCCTTGCATAAGCAAAGCAAAAAGATTTAGTTATTTAAAA
Organism: Candidatus Nitrosocosmicus sp.; assembly: GCA_035279165.1. Lineage (GTDB taxonomy): Archaea > Thermoproteota > Nitrososphaeria > Nitrososphaerales > Nitrososphaeraceae > Nitrosocosmicus. Next base: position 9,631 of record DATEIH010000149.1, read on the forward strand.
ACAGAAAATGCCGAACAAGTAAGGGATCAATTGCTAAAGGAATATCGTGAAAGTCATGGTGGAAGTTTGCCTACATGTATGGACAAGTGATTGAATCAAAGAGTCCTCTCAAAAACTACTGAATGCTATAGTTGTAAGTTGTAGATATAACATCGTATACTTTTTATTTCATGATCTGTCTTTAGCCCTTTATAACGGATTATCTCGTGTTCCTTAACAGTCGCCTCCAAGACCACTTTCTTGATCTTATAACACTAAGTTATTAATAGGCAAGACATTACCTACATATTCACATGAGTTTTTGTTTTAGTTCAAAATTTTGTTCTTATTCATCATACTTTTCCTTGCTACCACATGATTGATCTAGAATGAGTTTTGAAAAAAGAAGTTTAATTTTTGACAAAGGACGACTTGAAGCACTTACTGATGGAGTATTTGCAATAATCATGACAATATTGGTATTTAACATAATCGTGCCTGAGCTTAAATTATTTACAGAAGGAGATTATGCAGCAGAGAGACTTGCCGCTAAGTTTGCTGATTTATGGCCTGAGTTCTTAGCTTACATAATTAGCTTTTCAACCCTTGGGGCTTTTTGGGTAGCTCATCATAGAGTATTCCGCTGGATACTTTATGTAGATCGCCCTTTGATCTGGATTAGCATCTCATTTCTAATGATTATTGGATTAGTACCATTCTCGACTACCATACTTACACAATACTTGCATAGTCAAAATTCGATCTTTGTATTTTCATTCAATGCAATTCTTGCAGGTTTACTAATATACGCAATTTACTATTATGTCAAACATCACCCAGAATTAGTTGACAAGGAAGTACAGGCTTTGATTGAGAAAAGCTCTAGTAGACGTGTATTAGCTACTGTATTAACGTACTCGGTAGCTATAATATTTTCATTTATCTATTTGCCTGCAAGTATGTTTCTTTTATTACTAGTTGTAGTTCCAGAGATCATACCAGACAAACATTTTGGAAGAAAAACTGGATAGATATTATTAGTCAAAAATTTATTTCAAATTTGGATAATTTACATGATCTACATTACAGATGAAATATGTTCAAAAGAATCAGAAAATAAGCAATTTTCTTTCTTCCAATGCCTTGGGTCAGATGTATATATATACATGTATATTGTTAATAGCACAGTTTTTTTGTTTTTTTTTAAAATTATTAGAGTATTACTAATGAATTTTGTAAAGATATAATCAATTTTTTAATGGTTTGGTTTAGGTTCATATTTTATGATTTCTGGATTGATCTAGCAAATTTTAGAAATTTGTAAATATGGCCTTACTAAACAAGATAATACAATAGTAATTCTAATAATAAATGAAATATTATGAATTCAATCTCTATCTTAATGATTTCAAAAGGTTAATGAGATGAAACCTATCTCTGCTTTTAATTGCAATAGATGCAAATATGTTTTGGGAATCTATGTTCTCATTAATCTACTTCGATGATTGAACAAGATTGGTTATATACTTTTTAAACATATTAGAGGTAACATTGACCAATAAAATTCTAAAGAATCTGGTCCTTTGTTTCGGAATTTCTGCGCTTTTACTAGTTGTTCCGATTTTACAATCCTCCTTTGCACATCAGATAGCTCTGTACTCTATAAATGGAAAAGACTATTTGACTGAGGTGGAATGGGCAAATGAACCTGTTGCTGTTGATGACAAGACCAACGTAGTATTAACCGTTGTCTCACCAAATATGACAGATCCAACTAATCCAGAAGCAGATGGTACACAACCAATTACAGGACTTGAAAATTCATTAAAGGTCGACATCATGGCTGGAAACAAAACACTAACATCAGACCTAGAACCGGCGTTTGGAGAACTTGGAGTATACGAATCAGAGACATTTTATCCTACCATTCCAACAACATTTAGTTTTAGAGTATATGGAGACATAAATGGAACAAGTTTCGATAACACAGTTAGTTGTAATCCAATTTTAGGTGAAGATGTACCTCCGGATAACTCTACTGTAAATATCTCAAATGGAGTTGACAGAAAGGCCTTGATTGGTGGATTAGAATGTCCAGAAGATAGAACTGGATTTCCAGAACCATATACATCACAACACGAAATAGTTCAAATGGTAAATGGAACCAATACCAATACCAACCCATAACTTTCTTTTTTTATAGCAGGGTCTAAAAGCCAGGGTCCAATAACTAGTAACCATACTTGGGAAAGATGTTATTGATAGTTGTTATATAAGCTATGGTTTAGGTATCGCTACTTTTAAAAATTGCCAAATTAAAAAATGAGACTCTGTTATAATTGAAAGATATTTATCGTAAGATTACAAAATATAAAGCTGTAACCTCCGGTGGACTTTAATAAATATATTTAGAGCGAAACTTATTTCATTTTTAAGTTAATACATACTTGATTAGAGTTTATAAGGTCACAAATAAACTAATACTCTTTCTTTGTTTGTTAAGAGATAATATGATCATGTGATTTTTTGGCTTAATCTCTATTCAAGCAGATTACCCTAATACTGTATGTTAAATACTATCCTATACTAGCTTCTTAAATGAGAAATTCAATTATCAAATCAGAACTTCATAACAAACATTTTCATAAAATATCCATAAAATTGGCTCTAATAATTATTGTTTCTGGATTTTTGGGCATTTCGACTTTTGATTTGACTAATAATAGTATAAGCGCGCAGACTCTTCAAGGTAAATGTACTCCAGATATGGGAATAAACATATCAAAGTCTAATTGTTTCTCAGATGCTCCCACTAATCCTGTATACAATGTTACCAATACTGATAATGTTAGGCCTCCATCTTAAAATACGTCTACCTAATCCAATAATTCAAACTCTAATGTAAATGCATCTAGTAGATAATCTGATCCATAACAACCTTAAGACATCCACGATTTCATCAATAACTCATGTCTCCTCGATCTTCCTTTTCTTTTTTTACTTTATAGTATATTTCATCAACTAATAACATTCATATTTGTTTTGCACAATGGCATTTGTTAAAGATAATTCTTGATAGTTTTAATAGAAATTATTCAGCTTCTGAGCACTCGTTCATATCGCAGATACCCATTCATATCATAGAGAACATAATTTAAGGCTTTCTTGCAAAGATCTTTTTGCATTTAATCAATAAGATACTATTACTCTTGGAGAGGAGTATGCTGTATTAGCATTGTGATAAAAGGAAAAGCAATACTAGATTATACTTATGCTTCGTTTTTGTACATAGACCTCCGTCTTCTATCACAAGACAGAAGCTTCGTTCTAATCGCAACACCGCTGTTACTTGGGTTTGCTACTTTATACGGCATCAAGCCAGTCTCATTATCGTCCTCACTATGATTTGTTTTGCATATCGACTGTCATTGAGAATCTGGTGTATACTCGTCATGTCGACGGAACCATAGTCCAGTTTCGTTGCGGCCCTTGGGTGCCCGGTCAAGCCACTGATACATTCCCCAGAGTGCATCAAGGCCGCGCGCATAGGCAGAGTAGGTGTGGTAAACAACTCCATCAGAAAGTGCAAAGGCGCTCATACCAGGTGCCTCGCGAGTGTAGTTTAGGACGTCGGTGCCGCTCATGGCAGCGAACTTATTTGCGCCCGTGTCCGAGTCTGAGCTAGTGTTGAGCGTACGGTAGTTGTAGTTGACACTGCCAGAAAGCTGTTGCTCCTCGGTGAAAGATGTGTTAAAGTCATAGTTAAAGTCACTATCCAGCGATGATACCCAGGTAAATGTCCAACCCATACGGCGTTTGTAGTCCTGAAGTGCGGAAAGAGGAGCGCGCGAGACCGCTATCATGGCTACATCATGATGTTCGAGATGCACAGCGAAGCCATTGAAGCCATCGGCTATTGCAGAGCATGCCGGGCAACCTCCAGTGTACTCGGGTCCAAACATAAAGTGATAAACGAGGAGCTGCGAACGTCCTCTCAAGAGATGGGCCAGAGACATCGTGCCATTGTCAGTCTCAAAAAGGTACTTTTTGTCGATTCTAACCCAAGGTAACTTCTGCCGCCATTGAGCCAGTTCGTCACTACGTCGAGTTAGTGCTTTCTCGGCCTTGAGTAACTCAAGTCGGGCTGCAAGCCACTCTTCTCGTGTCCCGATCTTGTGCTCAGTCATTGTTTCTCTCCTTATTGCCACCAAAAAGGCAATATTCTAAAGATATCCATACAGCTGATTTATCGTCCCTTTCACACTGCATAGATCATGCAGAAAGAACAAATTATATAAATTGCACCGCTCTGATACACGATCCACTTTTTAAATCACTTACGCCTATTGCTATGGTTTGTTAGGATATACTTTATCTCAATTAAAGTAGTGGCATTATTACAACATACGCACATTATCTTGAAAAATGTGGTCGATTTAGTAAAAGAATGCTTAGACATAAAATTCATTAAATAATAAATGTGAGAATATAACACTAGCATGTCAAATATAATAAATAACATCGATCTTGATAAAATACAAAAGACCATAGAAAGTGGACAAAAAGATCCACAATATCTAAAGAAACCAGTAAAATTGGAAGGAGAATGGAATTTTGACATTGAAAAAGGATACCAATTCAAAACAGAACTAGCTTATGAGAAAGGCAAAGAAGTAATTGAAGTAGATTCACCTTCATTCCTGGGAGGCAATGGTAACAGATTGGGACCTATGGGATATTGTATTGTAGGAATAACCTCTTGTTTTCTTACTACATTCATGAGTATTTTATCAAGTCATGGAATCAAACTCAAAAAACTACGAATAAACGCAGAGTGTAACGTCAATTTTGCCAAGACTTTTGATATTTCAGATGAACCTATTACAGAAGGAGTAAATTTTGAAATCGATGTTGGTGAAACTGATCGGGAGGGAGATAATAGTCCAGATGACCAAGAACTTCAAAAGCTGATTACTATGGCTGAGGAGAGATGTCCTGCTATTTACAGTATGAGTCATATAATCAAGGTAAACGCAAAATTGAAATAATTAAATATCAAATTCAAGAAAATTTTATTTCTCAAAAATATTAAATGATGTTACTAAGATAGTAAACGTACCAGCTGGGTTTAATAATAAATATTTTACTATCTGAAATATCAGAACGAAATTCATAAAGGCATAATAGTCTAATTTATAGAAAAATATTGTATGTTGGAACAACTAAATATGGTTAAGAGAATCAGAAAGGTCTAGTCTTATAGGCAATCTTAAATTCCATTTGGTTTTCATTTATGACCCTCTCTATACCGCTAGCAAAATATCTCCGTCACTATATACAGTTTAAGCCTTATATGCATAATATGTTACTATTTTTAAATAATAGTGAAATTTGTAAATAAAGGGATTCTTTGGTATCCAGGGTTATGTATTACAACCATTTGTTAAATAGCAATTTAGTAAATTCATGTCCTTCTTATCGAATATGTTTTAATCAATCCCATTCCTATGTTTAAAGACTACTAGGAGAGTGAGAAAATACACCATTATTATCCCTTATTTTGCATTGATAAATGCAATGACGGAAAATGATGTGATGTTACTCTTGTTACATTTTCTAATTGATGCTTTTGGCTAGATTGGTAAAAATATTTATTGTATATGTTGACCCATTTATGATCTGACTACTTTGATTGGTTGCTAAAAGGGACAAAATTATTTTGATGTTTGTTGCTTGCTTTCTTCGTTACTAGTAGACTCTGAATGAGGTTTTGGAAGGAGGGGAGTGATCGCTTTTGATATTAGAAAGCCAGTAACTGCCCCGATAACAATTGCTGGCAAAAGATCTGTTTGTCCTCCCATAAACCCTAACAATAGAGCTATAGTCAAGGGAAGCGGGAAAACTGCACACGCAACAGCTGCCATTCCAACGGTCACTCCTATGCCCTCTGGAATGAATGTAAGAATTTTAGAAATCGCAAGCCCAGAACATCCACCTATGAAGAGTAATGGGAATATAGGTCCACCTTCAAATCCTGTGGAAAATGACGTGCTTGTTATGAGAGCTTTCACGATAACCATAATAAGCAAAAGCCCTATTCCATAGGCTGCAGGGTTGTGAATAATTTGCAATAGTTGATCTTGACCAGAGTATAGTGTCAACGGGAGAAAGGTTCCGATGAGGCCAATGACTATGCCACCTATGACCGCACAACTGACCGGTCTTTTGGCAAGCCGAACAAAGACACGTTGAACGATACCAAAAATTAATTTGAACATGATGCCAACAAACCCGCCAATGATGCCGACAAGCAAGGCCCACCACAAGTCAATAAGGCGTGCTGAAGCATAATCTGGGAAGCTGTAAATTCCAAGAAATGAATCCTGCAATATCGCGGAATAGACACCGTATCCAACAGCAGCAGCCAATAAGCCAGGAATCAAATGACGATTAAGATTCAGCTCTTTAATGAACATGTACTCAATGGCTCCAACAGCTCCAATCACGGGTGAACCAAAGAATCCGCCGAAAGCTCCTGCTATGGAACTATAAACAAGTACCTGAACATCGTTCTTCTCGAGCCTGAGTCGGTCTGAGAGAAATGTTCCAAAACCGCCTGTCAGAAAAACTAGAGGGCCTTCAGGACCCACTGGAGCCCCGCCCCATAGTGAGATGAATCCTTGAAGTATTATGCTAGGCACTTTACGAGGGTTAATCCGACCCGTCTGGGCGTACTGGATCTGCGCGACTCCTAGTCCCCCATTCTTTCCAAAAAATTTGATAACAAGTCCGATTAATACTCCAGCTATGGTGAGTAAGACTAATGGCCATATATTGATATTAAGAACAATGAGGCTTACCTGCTCAAAGAGCTTGACTCCTTGTTGATAAAGTGTGATATAACCCACTGTAATCAAAGATGACAAGGCGCCGAACAGTGCTGCACAGATCATTAGTATCAAATAGCTCTTCATAGAAGGAGTGTCCGGTTCGGTTGTCATGGTAAGCTAGACCTTTTAATGATTGCCTTGAATGTGTTTGCAGGTACTACCATCTCTTCCGTGATTTCTCTACCCGTTTTCCTCTTTTCAGCTAATGTCAAAACAGTACCTCACTTAGCTTTCTGTCAATTTACAATCTTATTTATGTCTTTTTTTGATTTGTTATTGTCTAGATATAGTTGTATACAAAAAATTGTGCAATTTGAAAGTCAAGCAAAATCATTATAAAATTAAAATCTTTCTTTTTGCTGTCTATTGATGGAGATTTCTTTTATGGCTCATGTAAAAAGATATAATAGCAAATCGTGGGCTCGCGGTTTTGAAAGCCATTTTACTACTGAAAAATTATTCAGTTACTATCAATCTGAAATTCATTAAACTTGTATGTCTCTTGAGCCTGATCCCTAACCTTCTCGAATAATGTTCTACTTTTATCGATTCGGTCCTATTGAGATTGACATATACAAATGTAGATACGATTGGCTTTTTCTTGAAGCTAAGGTTATAAGGTCGATATTTATACAGACTGTATGTCTATTTTAGGAAATGTGGGTGATATTAATGATGATCTTAAAAGGACAGCGATTGCAATTATGAGAAAATTGAATAGCGAGCGTATTGCTCACACTCCGTGGGTGTCAAGACGGACATTGCAAGATAGTACCAGAGCAATTCGTACATATTTCAATCAAGCAATTCTAATATTACGAAATTATGGGTTAATAATAACCAATGATCAAAATGAGTTTCAGATAACTAATCGTGGTATTGCTGATTTGGAGATAACAGAAAGACAATGATGTAATATGAAATTTCAGAAAAAAGCTTGATAAAGACAAAATTTGAAATGATTTGTATTACTTCTCTATGTGGGTTATTTGATATATGCTCCCGTCAAAATAAGTTAGTATATACAAATTACCGTCCGACCCAGTTTCAATATCTGTAATTCTCCCTTCAAAACCTTTTGCAAATATAATATTTTCTCGTTCGTATTTATCATCTGCTACTAAATCTTGTAGTCCATTTGTATTTCTATTATTGAGAATATTATTATCCAAATCAATTGCAGATCTGTTTGAATCTATTTTAAGGAAATACAAATTACCATTATTGATGTCTCCAACGAATATGTTGTTTTCAAGATCCTCATCTAAGGATGAAGATTCTAAAAATTCAATATCTGTTACACCAACAGGCAGTCTCCAACTAAATTCTGGATCTGAATAGTGAGAACTATTTAAAGCAACAAGATCAGAGACTAAAGTGTTATTATTTCTTGAGATCGGTCCCATTATTTTGGACCATCCACTGTTAAAACCTGGTTGAACAAGATTAATTTCATCGTAACTATCCTCACCATTTTCGGTATCCCATAGTTTTCCAGTTAGTGGATCAATATCCATTCCAAAACTATTTCTTATTCCGTATGCAAAATAATATTCTGTCAAATTAACTTTGGTATTGTTAGATTGATATGGATAGGATATGCTATGAAGTGACTTGTACGGTTCTACTGATGGATTCACACGAATAATAACAGATGAATTATTGGGTACAGAGGTATTATGATTTTTTCCCTCCGGATAATTTTGCAGTGTATTATTTATGGCTGTGAGGTCTCCTATTACTGCATATAAATTACCTGAATTATCCATGTGTAATTTCCCACCGTTGTGATAGGGACCCGGTTCTGCGGGCAAATCCATAATAAGTCTTGGATTTGACAAAGAACCTATTCCATCCCAGGAATATTCATAAACCCTATTGCGGGTGGTATTATTCAAATCCTTTTGTACTTCTATACTATTGTTAGCTTGAGGGTGAGATATTTTCTCAGTAAAATACAAGTAAATCGTATGATTGGAATCTTGCCTCTTGTGTTTGTGTAATGAGTTTAAAGCATCCATGTCAGAGACAGAGGAATAGGAAGAACTAAAATTCAAATAACCTTGAGTCTCGTTTTCAGATTCATATTTACTAGATGAAGTAATTCCCAACAAACCCTGTTCTTTTTCATTTGAAATGTTATTTATCGTATAAATAGGATCTTTTTGCAATATGCCATTAGATATCAGACGAACATTCCCTTGATTTTTCTCTGTTACCAATAGGGAATTATTATCTACAAACGTCATGCTAGTAGGAAATGACAAGCCTGTAACATAAAGATCCACTTTGATCCTATCTTTGTAATTTGGGTTAATTTCTATTTGTTTTTTGTTTTGTATTGGATTAATATAACTTTCAATAATATGAAAATAATCAAAATATTTAACTACAGTGATTGGTATGACAATTAAAGCAATTAGGCAAAAAATAAGTCTCTTCATGTAAATACAACGTTGAATTATGAACTATCTCATGTATTTGTTTTACCTCCTTTCTATTTTCTATTTGTTCTAAAAGCCCTACTATAAACAGACTAATATTAAAAAATAATAAAATGATGTTTTGATAGTTATATTATTATGGCTTTCTAGCTGTACTTATTTCTAGCTGTACTTGTATCCATTCCATGAACTCTAGCCTTAGGAGGGCTTTGCTTCATATACCATATTAACTTGAGTTTGTGTTGCTAGTCGGAATCTCCTGAATCCAGCTTTCTTCATCACGTCGGCAATTTTAGCTTGTCCAGCTTGGGCTCCTAGTGCTAGCCCATTATTAGCCATGGAATTTAACACACAAACGCATGCTGATGCCGCAAACATGGCCCTTCCTAACGGTGTAAGATTATTTTCCAGGGTATCACTAGCGGCAGGTTCGACAAGCATGATAGTCCCGTTTTCTTTTAGAGAACTCCAGGCATGCTGTGCAGCTCCTATTGGGTCGTCCATATCATGAAGTGCATCATAGATAGTTATTAGGTCATATTTAGTATCGGGAGCAAGTAGAGGATAGTCTTTTGCTGGTTGGATTTCAAATGTAATCCGATCCTTTCCTAACCCCTCTTCTTGAGCTAGTTTCCTTGCTCGGTCAATTGAAGGACCATGGTTATCAAATCCAACAAACTTTGAGTTAGGATATGCCTTGGCCATAATTATGGTAGATAATCCATGTCCACATCCCACATCTGCGACAATAGCACCTTTTTTTAACTTCTCTTCTACTTTGCCATCCTCCAAAGAAGGTATCCATGAGGCTATGATGTTTGCACGGTAATTGGGTCCAAAGAATCTTTCTGTACCTTCAAAAAGATTATGATTGTGTTC
>DATEIH010000150.1:0-4882 GCA_035279165.1 Candidatus Nitrosocosmicus sp.
CATCAAATAAGAATTCATTAGGGTTTTCAGTTGAACAATACAAATCATATGAGACATTGCCCTCTTCCTCTCTCGCAGGATTAACAAGTGAAACAAGTATATTCTTTAACTGTATTCTTGTTTCTTCTTTTGCTTCGAGGGTTGCTAATACCCTAATGGGAGAATTATCGGATTTATTTTGCATTCTTGTTGCTATTAGATTTTGGCAATAATAAGATTTACTATAGATGATATTCATAAAACTTTTGAACAAAAACTTTAATCATCTAAAATATAAGGCTTCAGTTTGTATGCAAATGGTTTACAAATTTTAAAAGTATCAATATAAATTTAGACAAAAAACTCGAATTGTCGAACACATCCCCAAAACAAGCACTGGTCTTAAAGGAAGTGACCTCAGATAAGTCTGTGAGGACATGATGCAAGGTTAAAGACAATCTAGCTAGCATGATAAAGTGATGTATGTCTTAAACATTAAAATAAAGTTCCTTTGTAGGGTTTAGTAAATAATATAATATAATGTATGCAAAATGTCGTATCCAAAAAAATTGTTAGATTTTTGTAATTTCTTTACTGGAGTCTACTTATCTTATCAATCTTATAATTTGATGTTTGTAATCTTGTCAGCATATTTTTTATACAACTGATCAATAACTCTAATCCTCTGAGTATGTTTGCATTTCTTTGGGTTTCCAGCTGAATACAAATAGCCCTTACACGTGCAAAACCAATGGTTATTGTCTTTTAATTTATTTATTTTATATTTCTCTCCTGTAGTAACTGATTTCACATAATAAACATCCTCCTTATCATCATACTCTACTGATTTAGTGAAATCAATTTTCTTTGTATAATTAGAATTCATTTTTCTAGAAATTCCTACTTGATTATTAAATCACATATTACACATATTAATTTATGACCAAGTCTTCCCTTCCTTAGCTATTTATTGGCGTCTTGTTACAACTACATATTATAAAGTAAGGGGATAGAATTAATAGAGAACAGACGATTTAGCATTTCCAAATTCATACACGGCATTTCATATTAATAACTCAGTCTTGCCCGTGGGGATTAAGTTGGTTGTGGTAGTAGAAGGTTCTTTTTCATCATCCTTGTAAGTTTGACTTCAAATGCTAAAAAGAAAAGATCAATTTCTGATGATATTGATCTTTTACCTTTTATACTATGGTTTATTCTCAAGTTGTCATATGAGAAAGATTCTATTTGGACTTCACTTGCCCGTTATGGGGTTTGATAACACTAACTATGACAAAAATGGAAAAGACGAATCTCCTAATACAAGAGAACAAATATTATCTATTGTAAAAAAGGCCGAATTTCTTGGATATGACTCATTAAGTGTAAATGATCATATTGTTTATAGAACTAGCTGGCTAGATTCATTAAGTGTATTGTCAGCAGTTGCTGCAGTAACCAACAAGATAAAACTAGGTACTTCAATACTGAATATAGTTGTAAGAACTCCGGTAATTTGTGCCAATGCTTTATCAGCCATAGACATTCTATCATCAGGAAGATTATTTGCAGCAGGAGTTGGACCTGGTTCACATAAAGGAGACTATGACGTATGCGGAATTCCCTTTGAACAGAGATGGGACAGATTTAAAGAAGCATTAGAAATTTTGTATAAACTTTGGGATTATTCACAGATTGAACAAAGTAATGTATCAGACATAGTAGATTATAATGGCAAATATTATCAATTAGAGAAAATATCTATTTCACCTAAACCATATCAAAGACCTCATCCCCCTATATTCATAGGGACATGGGGATCATCAGAAGTGGGTCTAAAAAGAGTTGCAAAATATGGTGATGGATGGATGGCATCTGCGTATAATATTACACCACAAAAGTTCAAAGAGAAATGGGATACACTTTTATCATATAGGAAACGATTGGATAAAGATACAGAATCATTTGAAAATTCCATTATGTCGATGTTTGGATATATTGATAATGACAAGTATAAAGTTAAAAAAATGATAAAAGATATTCTATCTCCAGCATTAGGAAGACCTGAACAACAGTTAGAAGATTCACTTCTTTTTGGCTCTGTCAAAGAATGCATACAAAAGATAAATGCTTTTTATGAAGCTGGTGTAAAACGAATACACTTTTGGCCCCTAAGTGATTATGAAGAACAAATTGAAATTTTTAAAAAAGATATAGCAAGTAACTATTAGGTCAAGAATAAAATGGATAATCTGTTACTACCGTATTGCCAAATGAAGGTTGTCATTTATTAGAATCATAGTGCACTGTTGTCATTACCAGACAAGAGATCATTGAGTTTAGACGCTCGGAGATTAAGATTCACCCTGATAAGCGGGTTCTACGATAATATATAGCCAAGTTAAAAAATAAAATTATAAATCTCAATAGCGAAAATCAAATACTGAGGTATTCATATGTTATTTGATTGTGCTATTATAGGAGGAGGTCCTGCAGGTTTAAATGCTGCACTGGTGTTAGGACGAGCCAGACGAAATACATTATTATTTGACAACAATAATCCTCGAAATGCTGTTACAACAGAATCTCATGGATTTATTACACGTGATGGCGTAAAACCCAAAGAATTCAGAGAAATTGCTCATATGGAAATAGGCAAATATCCTTCTGTTATCTATGAACCGAAACAGATAATCTCAGTAAGCAAAAATGATCGCCTATTTGAATTAATGACATCAGAGAACGATATATATCATTCCAAGACAATAATTATATCTACAGGCTTAAGAGATAATTTACCGAATATAGAGAACATTTCTGATTTTTACGGAAAAAGCTTGTTTAATTGTCCTTATTGTGATGGATGGGAACTACGGGATAAACCTCTGGTTATTATCATAAACGAACAAGTTCAGGGCTTTCATTTTATTCAGACTATTTATAATTGGTCTAAAGATCTTGTTGTATGTACAAATGGCAACCCCTTTCAAAACTCTGACCAAAAGCGTTTAATTCAGAACAAAGGAATAAAGATTATTGAAGATAGAGTTAAAACCATTATTGGAAAACAGGGACAGATTGAAAAAGTAGTCTTTGAAAATGGCGAAAGCGTGAACATAAAAGGTGGTTTTGTTTTACCTCACCTTACCCAATCATCTGATTTTGCCAAACAATTAGGATGTGAATATAATTCACTGGGCGGCATATCTACAGATTGCTTTGGTAGGACAAATATTCAGGGAGTATATGCAGCAGGAGATGCTTCTATAATTGCTCCTGCTCAATTAATCATTGCAGCAGCAGAGGGCCTTCAAGCAGCCATAGGGGTAAACAGGGATTTAATTGAAGCAGATTTTTAGAATAGATAAACTTAAGGCAATACGAAGGGAAATCTAAATGTATATCATTCATATGATATGATATAAGATATACCCTAGAAAAACAACCTTTTTTTATAAATGCTATTACAATTTCTAGATACATACTAGTTAATATTTTAAGTAACAGTCTAGGTGCGTGGAGACATTGTAAATATGACTACTTATAGGGTATAACCTCTAATAATAAAGAATTTCTTTGACACTGATCCAATATAGCCAAATTACTAATTATTATCTAAAATTCTATCATCTACAGTTGGCAAACTAAAAATAAATGTTGAGCCCACTCCATCATTGTTATTAAAAGCCCATATTTTGCCACCATGAGCTTCAACTATGTTTTTAGTAATAAATAATCCAAGACCTGTTCCTATATCCGAATCTGTGACAAACTTTTCAAATAATTTTGGTAGTATATTAGCAGATATCCCTTTGCCCTTATCTGAAATACTTATGAGGATGGATTTATTTAAACCACAGTTAGGATGTGGGTTTGGTTTATCATAGTTCTCTGTGCTTTCGTCGGGATGATCATGGTCATTATTCATTATTTGAATATCTATTATACTTTTATTTGGGGAGAATTTGATTGCATTATCAATTAAATTAACAAAAACTTGATTTAATCGGGCTCTATCAGCATAAACCCAATATTGTTTTTCTGATGCTTGGTTAATAAAATTGATTTGAATATTCTTCGCTTTTAGTTTTTGTTCGAGTTGTGTATGAATTACTTCATTAATTTCCTTAACCAAATTCATCCTTTTCTTTTGGATTGGTAAACTATTGTTTCTATTTGCTTCAATCCTTGCTACATCCAAAAGATTTTTTATCAGGTCATTTAATCGAAAAGCATTTCTAGAGATATTTTCAAAATCCTTACGAAGGTGGGTAAGATCACTTGTTAATTCTTGATTTTCGATTAATTTTGTATGTTTCAAAATATCATCAAATAATTCGTGATCTAATTCGGCATAACCCATTATCGCTTGAGTAGGGGTTCTTAGTTCGTGTGCTGCTGTATTGATAAACTCTTTCTGCCTTTTGTCTTGGATATTCAGTTGATCATTAGAAGTTTTAAGGCGTTTATTTGAATCTTCTAAATCATTCGTTCTTCTTTTAACCTGTTCATTCAATATACTATTTAGCTTTACTAAAAATAAGACCAAAATCAAAAGGGCAGCTGTAATGCCTACAATCAACAAAAAAAACTTTGATCTTTCTTCAGTTAAAGTCTCAATGATATCACTATATACTGATGCGGTAGGTGTAATAATGAAAGCAAAATATCTGGGTTTTTCATCAACAGTAACTGGGTATCCAGTGTTCAATCTTTCTCCAGTTCCAAAATCATATATTGCATAACCGCCAAATAGTTGACCATCAAAAACTTTTTGATAATAGTTATTTTGGATATTATTGAAATTGAAAAAGCTTTGAACTTCATCACTGAATAAACTCTTCCCTAAAAAGTTTGTTCTAGGTGTAGATATATAGTTTGAATTTCTATCATAAGTTACCAA
>DATEIH010000151.1:0-2962 GCA_035279165.1 Candidatus Nitrosocosmicus sp.
CAATCTATAGCATTCATACGCTAGGATATATAATTAATTATGAATATTTAAAAAATTTTTCGTCTGCTTGGACTCGGTATAGAATTAAGTATTCTAGTTTTGATTAGCCTTAAACGAATTAAGGAATACTATTAAAGTTACGACTAACTTAAAAAAATAAATTATCCTTCATAAATGCTCTGATTAAGACCTCTTGTTCCAAAGCTGACTTTTATCAATCATGTTTTGATTAGGTTAGATTTAAGTTATAACAGCAATCAAAGAGATGCCATGTAATTGAAATAATAAGAACCTAGATCTAGTTAAATACAGAATTGATAAAAAATAAATAAATTATAACCACTTTTTTGTTATCATAAAGAATCAGCGATTTCTCTATAATTGATAGTTTGTTTTTACAGTGAAGTTGTGGAATTTGAATCGCCAAGTCGAATTATCGTTGTGACAGCAGGAGACTTAGCCTTTATAGGATTTTGTCAAAAAATTATAGTCATCATTTGATGCTTATTCATCAAATCAAGTAGATTTCCTCATCTTTTTGACCGCATTATTTAAAAGTTTGGAGAATATATACGACAGCCACTATGATTAAGCATACTATTCAAGTGGTGATAATAATAGTATCGTTATATGAATTGTATAGAAACATATCTAGTATCATAAATTACAGATCGAAGGAAAGAGTTCCATGCGACAAAAAAATTGCATAGAATTTGATCTTGGGCTACTTCGCCAATATCTAATCAAACCGCAGATTATGTTAAAGCTGGAAAGGCTCCATTGATAATGTTGCAGACTGAGCACTTTTTATTACCTAGAGGGATAAATTTAAGGGGTTATTTCAGATAAACTTAGACCACAGTTACTACAATATTTAGGTCTACTAAAATAGGCGTTACCACATCTCGAACACCTGGATAAGTTTCTAGACTCTTCAAGTAGAGTCAGACGCAGGCTCTTCAACATCGTGATCAGACTAACAAAATCCTCCTCAGTTAACTTTTCTATCCTGTCAATTTTGGTTTTAATGTCAGTCTTCGTTTCAGCACCAATTAAACTTAGATGTGGGTCAGCATTTGGCTTTAATCTTGACTCTAAACTCCGTAATCTTCGTTCTGAGATAATAGTTACTATCATTACTGCGGTACCGATTCCTGAGAGCATTACTAATATTCCTATCAGCCTTCCAACTAATGTAAGAGGGAAATATTCGCCATATCCCACAGTTGTAATTGTAACTATGGCCCACCAAAAGGCATCTCCTAAGTTAGTTATGTTTGCACCTGGATGATTATGTTCAGCTAAATACACTCCGATACCCCCAAAAATAATAATTAAAGTTGCTACAATAGCAGGTGCAACAACTGGATATGTCTCTAAGAGTCTATAAAGGCGATCACTTTTCATACGTAACACTTTTCCACTGGTGGTTAAATATGTGCCGACGATTTGGCAAATTATCAGGGAGAAAATGTACTGATTACCTATTCACCTCTTATATCGGCTAACATCGGGACCATTTTAAATTAGTTC
Organism: Candidatus Nitrosocosmicus sp.; assembly: GCA_035279165.1. GTDB lineage: Archaea > Thermoproteota > Nitrososphaeria > Nitrososphaerales > Nitrososphaeraceae > Nitrosocosmicus. The sequence goes on from DATEIH010000151.1 coordinate 1,534, forward strand.
ATTTAATTGTCTATTCGATATGGCATACCAATAAATCACAGTTACCATTTCTCAAAAAAGGCTTTAGATTAATTTAGCCGTAACATTATCATGATTATTTTTGTCAAGGGATATTTTCTAGATTAATATGGAAATATATCCGCAGATAAATAAATTGCTACCAAAATTTCTCCCAAATTTATGTTTACTACATTTGGACATCAACTGTTGATACACCCACTTGAAATCTAATAATATCAAGCCGAAATAATGGAGCGAGAAAGTTATATGATATTAACTTTCTAAAGAAAATCAATTAGACTTTCCAATAGTTAATTCCGAACCTGATATATGATTTGCATTTTTACCGAGAGGTTGCAAATATTAAAAGAAATAAAGTCCTGAATAAATGATCAGAATTAATTCTCAAAAATTGGCTTTATCCTTCCTCCAATGGTCTTCTTGAATACTTGAACTTAAGTCCTAGCATACAAATGTTTAGTGAAACACCAATACTGTTCCCAATAATGATTACAAAATCTGCTCTTCCAAGCCCATAAATGGCCCACAGAAAAAGACCAATTATCAAAACCACAAGAAACCGGATGGAAACATCCTCAGTGTCCTTCGTTTTTAATGCCTTTATGATCTGGGGAAAAGTGCTTGCAACCGAAAAGGCAGTGGCTAAGAGTCCTATGAATGTTAATAATATATCTGCCATCCACCATAGAATGTTTATCATGTTTTTTATGTATAATATTAGCAAAAATGCCTCAAGAATACGCACATAAATTAAGATTCTAGATATTATCTTGCTATATTATTTAATGGTCCAATATTACCAAATGATTCTTAAGATCTCAAGAGCATTGTGGTAAATGCACCTATACGTAAAGACAAATCAAAGTAAATAACAGAGGAAAATCACATTGACAATCTTCTTAAATACAAATTAAAAATGTGTTTACTATATAAAAATAAAAGGTACGATAATTTGCTTTTTGATTTGATTAATGTATGTCCATTAAAGAAAATGCAATTAATTTTTATCTATCTAAGCAAATTTAAAAATATTTATTTTCATAGATTTTATTTTATATATATTAATAAATAACCTCTTGTTAAAATGGTTAATGAATAGGAATTTATTTATTTTATTTTTTACATTATCAATACTGTCTTTGGGTATTGCAACTATTTCTCTTTCTAATCAGATTTTTGCGCAGGTATTTCCTTCTTTAAGTAAAGATGGGTCCGGCTTAGGGTTGGCCGATGTATTCAAGAATCAAACGAGTCAGGCCAGCAACAACACGTTAAGCCTAATCGATCAGGCTAACAATGCACTCAAAAACTCACCTTTGAATATAATCGATCAGGCTAACAATGCACTCAAAAACTCACCTTTGAATATAATCGATCAGGCTAACAATGCACTCAAAAACTCATCTTT
>DATEIH010000152.1:0-2401 GCA_035279165.1 Candidatus Nitrosocosmicus sp.
AGTCCAGGATAATGATGAATTGCTAGGAATCATTACGGAGCGAGACTTTGTTAAAAGAGTTTGTGCGAACGATAAGATATCATCACAAGTGAAGATATCTGAATTAATGTCCAAGATTCAGACCTATGCAGCACCAGATACGCCCGTAGATGTTGCGGTCCAACGAATGATCAATAATCGAATCAGGCGATTGCCTGTTATATCAAATGGAAAGGTGATAGGAATTATCACTGTCACTGATTTAGCCAAAGAATTACGTCGGATTATGCTCACACAGGGTATAGTCGAATTGATTGATTAGATTATTATTTATTTTCTGTAAAGTGCTATTTCCCCTTGGTGTCCGTAACCCTTAATTTGTTATGTAACACCTTTGTATACTGTATGATTAATTTTGATAAGAAGGAATTGCTTAAAAAATGGATACCTATTATTGTAATTATCTTCGTAGTATCTTCAGCAGTGGGATTATTGTTAGGTATCTCTGGATCTCAGATTCTTTCAGCTGTTATTATATCATTAATACTCATAACTTCTGCCTTTTTGTTCCAAACGGTGGGTCGAAATCGTTTTGAAGGCCAGAATGGTAAAATGGGGTTATCAAAATGTTTGTAGGGACTTTTCTTAGATGGATTAGCCCTCATTTCTTAATGTGTAAACAACAGAACCTAGGTTGCTAAATATTTAAAATGTTTCTAATAGTAGTAATAACTAGCATTCTGTTAATTCTCATTTCCTTGTCATATATTATCGACTTTCATGAAAGTTTATCCATCAACGGAACTTTGAATTTGAAAGTTTTACAAAACTATGCATTAGCCAAGATAAACATAGATCGATTGAGTTTTGGGCTCAATCCTGTTTCACTAAGTGACAATAAGGCTGCTCAACATCATGCCTATGAAATACTGCAATCAGGGTTGTTATCTCATTGGAGCACGAACGGGTTGAAGCCATACATGGTATATTCTTTGTATAATGGTACCGGCTATGTACAACAAAATACTGGTCAAATAAGCTATATCGATACTGATGATGCCATGAAAGGAATAACATCTCATTCTTTTTGTACCCGTGATTCTGAATTATATTGTGAACCGCTAGATCCCTTTGATGCCATTGATAAGCTAGAATATTCTATGATGTACAATGATTCCTTGTGCTGTAACGATGGTCATAAAAACAACATTATAGATAGGTTTCATACAAATGTAAGTATCGGGATAGCATTCAACGATTATTATTTTGTTCTTGTTCAAAATTTTGAAAACAATTATCTGAAATATAATATTTCAAACGAAAACGATAAGTATTCATTGGAAGCAAAAATGCTTTATCCAAACAAAAATCTGCAATTAAGTCACATTGCATTCTATTCTGATAACCTACCTAACAATGGGGATTACGAAAAAAATAAGAATAGATTAAACTATAGCATGGGCGATCCAGTGTTAATTGTAAGTAAACCATTGGAATTTTATGAACAATACATTCAACCAGAATCTTATAGTATAATTGAGGCAGAAAATTGGGATACATATGATGAAAGCATCAATATCTTATTTGAACTTCCTGACTATTTGGAATCAAATGACAGGATGATCACCATGGTAGTGTACGCCAATAACAAGACTATTAATCCCTCAATTCCTGATCCTGAGGAAAAGGCTTCTCCAAGGGAAATATTCCCCCTAACAACATACATCGTCCACAACAAATCTGTTCCAGGGTTTGACTAGGTATAATTTTTTAGCTGTAGTCGCGAACTTTTTACATTTTTCTTAATTTTATTACTATTGTAGGGGTACTCTCAAGTTTTGACCGTTTACTTTTAAGATCAAATACGTTACTCTGTATACAGTGTCAAAAAAATAAATAAAGTGGTATATAAGGAAAAGTTTTTTAATACTAAAAGAACTATAGTCACTCAAGAATTATCTTTTCCTTAAATCTCTTAGGATGAAACTCCTTGGCTAGTATACCTGAATATTTATTGATCTAATTTAGGCACTTTCACCTTGATACAAAATAGTGTTTTTTTATTTAGAAATGATCATTAGTGCGATGTGGCAAATCAAATCAAATTAATCATCGGTGATTATTAAGATAGAATCATCTGTAATTAATTATTTTTACGCGATGTCTCATATACAAGAATTATATGTATTACAATAAGAATAGGACTTTACGGTAAACCTTTGCAATTGACCCTAACCGGTTATAGGATTACTATCTAAGACTATAGATAATTTTCATCATAACTGTACAGTCACCTAAATATGTTGTAGGATGAAATGAAATAAAATAAATAAAGATGTCACTTAATATGGTTTAGCTCATTTATTTTATCACCAACTAGATTAAACCCTCTCTGCCAGAAATCTTCTTTAGAGATGTCAAT
>DATEIH010000153.1:0-2014 GCA_035279165.1 Candidatus Nitrosocosmicus sp.
TCGGCACAATATGAAAGTAGAAGAAATCTACAAAAAAAACTACCATTCGGATTGACCGAGTTATAAGCATAAATGGAAAACCTATCCTTTTCCAGATTATTAAAGATAGTTGATGTAATTCTTATATTGCTAGGATTACCAAATTATATTCAGACATAATTTCTTGTTTTTATTTGAAATCCACATATAAAGAAACTTCATAGCAGGTTCTGGTCATAAAAATACAAAATTTCTGATGGCAAGTACTAATCAAATATTAGTATTATTTCTCCTGCTTTTACAGGTTGCTGTTTATTGAACAATATATCTATTATTTTTCCATCTCTGGGGGATTTGATTTCATTGTGCATTTTCATTGCTTCAAGAACTAAAAGAGGTTCACCCCTTTGAACATATGATCCAAGCTGCACATAAATATCGATTATGTTTCCACTCATGGGTGCACGCAATTCCTTGATGGTTTCTTGGTCCGTATCTATTTTAGCTATCGTGTATGCCATGCCATTTATGATTAAGAGAGATTGTTGTTTACCCTCCATTCCGATTCCCGTTCGCTCATAAAAATCAAGATAAAACTTCTTTGAATCTATAACAATTTCATTTTCTTTTATTTTGGTCAAATCTATAGTTTTTTCATTAATGAGAATCTTATCCCCGTGTATTTTTACTTCATAAGTTGTTCCGTTAACCTCTAGCTTCATTTGACCCATCTCATAGAATTTTCTAGATTATAATTACCTTGTAACTTAAGAAATTCTTCATATCTGCTTAAAATCCATTGTTGGCTCTGCTCATCATCCTGTTTTGATTCGTCTTCTTTAAAGTACTCATCTGACGATCCTCGTCTTTTCAACATATTTTCAAATACCAAAGCTGCAATTTCTCCATCCTTCTGTGAGTATGATTTCAATTTTTCAACAAAGGCAGTATCGTAATTTCCAGTTAGAAATCGATCATCATGTAAAGCAGATAAATGAAAAGGTATAGTTGATGGTATACCAGAAATTCTGAAAGATAATAGAGCATTTTTCATTTTTTCAATTGCTTCTTTTCTATTTTCTGCCCTGACTATTACTTTGGCAATTAATGAATCATAAAATGGAGGGATGCTATATCCTGCATATAACGAGCTATCTATCCTAATCGATCGTGAATCAATGGGAGGGGTATAATCCTTTACCAAACCTGGGTATGGTGTAAAGCTTATAGGATGTTCGGCATTTATTCTGCACTCAATAGCGTGCCCACGGGCTTTTATATCATTTTGTTCAAGTGTCATCCCATTTCTACATGATATGTTGAGTTGTTGTTCTACTATATCAATTCCAGTAACTACTTCTGTTATAGGATGTTCTACTTGTATTCTTGAATTTATCTCCATAAAATAAAATGAACCATTCTTTAATAGAAATTCGACCGTTCCGGCGTTATCATATCGAATTTTTTTCATGATTTCAACGGCAGTTTTTATTAAACTCTCCCTAGCGGCGTTATCTAATGCTGGCGAGGGAGTTTCTTCGATCAATTTTTGATGTCTCCTCTGAATAGTACATTCTCTTTCTCCTAGATGAATCACTTTAGAACGATCACCCAGTATCTGTACCTCTATATGTCTTGGATTTTGAACATATTTTTCAATATATACTCTGCCTGAACCAAAGCTTAATAACGCTTCTCTTATAGAGAACTTTAATAATTTTGTCAATTGGTGAGGAGTATTTATTATTTGAAGTCCCCTTCCTCCTCCTCCCCTTGCAGCTTTTATAATTACCGGATACCCTAATTCATTTGCAAATTCCAATGCCTCATTTATATCGGATACTTCTTTACCCTCTACAGTAGTAGCAACTTGTGATAATATCTCTTTAGCTAACACTTTGTCTCCCGAAATTTTTAACACATCAGCAGAAGGGCCAATAAACACCAATCCTTCTTTGTTACACAAATTAGCAAATTCTGATTTTTCAGCAAGAAAACCATATCCTGGATGTATGAATGTACAATCCATTTTTCT
>DATEIH010000154.1:0-2161 GCA_035279165.1 Candidatus Nitrosocosmicus sp.
TATAAGAGGTACCTTTTCTTATTAATTTTATATCGCCCTTACAAGTTTTCATCAGAACCGGGGGCTTTGTTTGACAATGAAAGGGCATATTAAACACTAGAGAATAGGCTCCCACATTATAAAACAAAACATAATTCCCAATATTTGTATATGAAAGATCAGATAGTTTCGAGGTAGGAAAGACATCCAAAGTATCACATAACCTTCCTACAAGATGAATATTCTTACCAGTATACTGTTTGTTAGAATTGGTAAAGTATACATGATTATTATTGTTTTTGTTTGATATCACTTCCTGAGGATATTCTTGTTTAAGTAAAGCAGCATCTAACAAAAGATGGTATCCTGTATCTAAAATAACGATTTTATGATCATTGTATTCTTTAGTGTTGACAATTTTTGAAACCATTATAGACGATTCTGCAACTAGGTATCTACCACTCTCTATCATTAGTGTAAATTTACCATGAGAGGACACTAAATTATTCAGTTTTTCTATATACACAGATGACATTTCACTCGGGGTAGGAACTGGTTCATTATAAAATACAGGAGTTCCGCCACCAATATCCAGTGTTTTTAATGAAAAATTGTGGATCTCTTTTTTTAGTTTATTTAACAATGAATTTAGTCGGTCTAGAGCATTTACATAACATACGAAGTCGGTAATTTGAGACCCCAGATGAAAATGAAAACCTTCAAACTCCAATAAGGGATTGTCAAAAATGGATTTAACAATGAAATAAGCTGAATCAACTTTCCCACCGTTTAATGGGACTCCAAATTTGCCATTTTTGTAAGATGCACGGACCCCGGCTTTAACACCTACTTCAGGATTTATACGTACCATTACTTTGGGAATAATGCCAATAATGTTAGCAGCTTGAGATAAATTAACTAATCCAAAGTAAGAACTAACCACAATTCTCCTAATCCCATAAGAAAGGACTTGTTTATATTCATCTAGTTCTTCTGTTACACTTGTGTAGACAATATTTTCAGGATTAATGTTTAATTCCCTCATAAAAAACAATTCACCCAGAGAAGTAAGATCAAAAGTAATATTGTCTTTCATGAATGTTCTAAGAATAGATGGATTAAAGTTAGCTTTAATTGAATAGGCAATCTTTACACGACCATGAAATTTTTTATAGGCTCCATTAAGTTCTAAAACTTTATCATGCAGAGCCTCCTCGTTTACTAGATATAATGGAGTTCCATATTTTTCAACTAACTGGCTAATTTCTTCGTCTGTAAAGAAACGATTAATCTTAGATAACGTTACTTTGTTTTGAATAATCTGTAGTGCATTTTCAACCATTCTTTTTGTGAAAGTTATTCAAGAAATTATACTTAAAAACATTGCCCTTAAAAATTATTTTCATTTTAATAATTATGTTAAATAATTTATAATAATTTTTATGCAATATCAATAAAAAATATAAGAATACAACTTTTTTCAACTAATAAAGAAATCAAAATATGGAAGAAAATAGAAAAAATTACCTGTAATAAGGTACTGTAACTTTCTCACCCGACTTACTATCTCTTTGAGTTTTTATCTTCTTTACAGCATCTTCGAAATGTTTCATTGTAACATGTGCCTCTGTTGCGTGTTTTGCAGCGTCTTCAGGATTACTATATTTTTGAAGATACTCATGCAACACGAGTGAAACCGCCGTATTTGAAACAGCAGATACATCAGCTCCGCTAAATCCATCTGTAATTTCAGCGATTCTATCGAAATCAACGATGTCAGAAATAGGTTTTTCTAATGAATGAATCTCCAATATTTTCTTTCTTGTAGCCTTGTCAGGTAAAGGCACATATACTATCTTGTCAAACCTACCTGGTCTTAACAATGCAGGATCTATCATGTCCGATCGGTTAGTTGCGGCAATAATAACCACACTAGTTAATTGTTGAATTCCATCCAATTCGGTTAATAGTTGGGAAACGACTCTTTCAGTCACCATGCTGTCACCTCCCAGTCCTCTTACTGGTGCGATCGAATCTATTTCATCAAAGAAAACAACACATGGTGCAGCTTGTCTTGCTCGTCGGAAAATTTCTCTGATCCCTCTTTCAGATTCGCCAACCCATTTTGACAATAATTCTGGTCCTTTTACGCTAATGAAATTAGATTCAGATTCTGTTGCGA
>DATEIH010000155.1:0-5347 GCA_035279165.1 Candidatus Nitrosocosmicus sp.
CGTTTATGTAATTGCTACTGGAGGAGACAAAAACGATACGACCTATAAGCCAGATGTATTTATAAGAGTATCTAATGATGGTGGGAAAACCTTTGGTAAAGAGATAAACTTGAGCGAATCAAAAGGAATAGTTTCAGAACGCACAGAAATAGGTGCATTAGGTGATAAGGTATACGTTACTTGGTGGGATAAAGGCCTTGATGGGAAAGACACACCGTTATTGAGAATAAGTGATGACAGAGGACAGACATTTGGTGACATTATAGATCTTTCAGCTAATGTTGCAAACTCCAACACTACAAATACAACATCATCCTAATTTTTTTTAAGTTAATTCTCGATATAGAATAGAAAAAAGACATAAAAGGTGCCATCAACAATTATCAATTTCGACTTTAACATATTTATATTCACACAATTAATGATATTTTCAATAAATTATTAATCAACATTATTCTGGTCTGAAATCAGTATTTTTCAAGGACGATTTGCATTAGAGCTTAAATAGTATTCCATTTAAATCAGAATGACTTGGTCATTAAATATTCAGCATCAGTAATACCCATTTCTGTTTTAGTTTTATTATTTGTTATCACGATATCTGTTTTATTATTTACAACTAGTGAGAACAAAATTTGGAATATTTTTGCCCTAACGGAAACCCCAGAATTTAACATACATGCTCAAGACAATAGTAGTGATATTAGAAACATTACAAAAGAGAATATTACCTCTTTATCTTTATCCTTACCCTCAGTCTCATACTCTAATGCAACTTATGGTATAAAAATAAATTATCCATCCGATTGGACGGTAAAGGAGGGGGGAGCAGCAACAATTTTTCATAATCAAAGTAAAACACTTAATGTTGTAGCTGAAATTTTAGCCCCTATTCAGAGTGATTACTATAATCCCAAAATAGGAGCTTCTCACAATAGTATCAGATTGGTTGTAGAAGACTATAATACTTTTGGAGACTTTACAAATAACAACATATTAAAGTATATAAAAAATAATGATTCTGAAACAGATAACAAAAATAAACTTATGACCGTAGCCACCAAGAGGATAGGTGCAATAGGGATTTATTGTCATGATTTCGACCTTAAGAGTTGGAATCAGAATGCAACTTTAGCAGGTAATCCAGCTCATCAAATATTTTTGGATTACAGTTATGACAAAAACAGCAAAGATGCTACAGAAATTTGGACCATAAAAGACGATAAAATCTACATTATTGAATTTGTGGCTCAAGACAAGTACTATAGTTTATACTTACCAGTTGTAAACGAAATTATTGACTCATTTCAGATTACGAATTCCACTAATAAAGGATGATTGACACTCAGAATAATCCTAAAATTCATTCCAAAGTATATTTTTTAATACCCTTTGCTTGTTGATAGTTGAATTCAATAGTAATATCTATATCGATTAGGTTTGCTACAACTATGAGTTTTGATTTGAGCAATTTTCTTATGAAAAGCTATACTTTATAGATATTAGAACTTTTTACTCTTATAATATGTATATAATTTTTGTCAATTATGGGATTGTGACATAATGATTTAATCAAAAATGGGAGGCATATCATAAAATACTTGATATCTTGAAAGTTTTTGAGTGCAGTAGCAGTTTACAAACCATGGAATTGAAGTCACTTGATTAAGATGGTTTAGAAAATTTTATATTTTGATTCTCTTATTTTTTGACCGTATCTATGCAAGATCCTTTACACTCATGTAATTGGCATATCAATTTTTCGAGGAGTAGGTCGTTTATACAAAAGCAGTCATTCTCTCCAATATTAAAATCATGGGGAGATAAATTCGGCAGCTATAATGTGCTTACATTTTACATGTCTGTAGATAAAATCATTACAAGTACAACTCTGCTCTTCCAAGTTCACTAGATAATTTTTTTCTTTATCTGTAGAACTCTTTACTTTGTATATTCGCCTACCAGATTCCATGGTTTCATTATCAATATTTGAGTCATTCTTTTCTTTTTTAACTATTGTTTTAAAATCAGCTTCAGCTATTAGAGATGCTTCATTTAGAGTTGACTCTATAATACCATATGCTCTGTGAATTCTATTTTCATAATTTTCATTCTTAACTATCTTTTTCTTAGATTCCTTGTTTGGCCTTTTTTTTGTCTTTCTTGATACGGCAGAAACGGAGAGTTTTTTCTTCTGTAGCAAGTGAGAAGCGGTTGGGGTCGGCATTGGGATCTGGGTCGTTAGTGATGTTTCCGCTTTTACGTCCATCCCCTTTGATATGGTCTTGAGGTTTTGTTTCTTGACAAATTTGGTCTCTTCATTTTCAGCTGTAACGGCCTTGTTTACTACTTCAATTACATGGTCATCTTTTGTATCAGGAACATATACTACATATATTAGCGCAATATTCTTGCCCTCGTATTTTCTAAGCACTCGGCCTATTCGTTGGACTATTTGGTTTATGTTAGATGTCGTAGCCAAGATGATCTCAATCCTAATTTGAGGAACATCATAACCGATTTCCAAAGTATGAACAGACAAAAGGACGTTAAAACTAGTACCCCAGGAATTTAGAATTCTCTGTCGGTCTATTGCCTTTACCTTAGCATCAATGATCTTTGACTCTATTCCGCCTTTCTTCAAGATATCCCTCATCTTTTCAATGGATTCTATTGTCTCACTAAATACCATAATTTTTTCATCTGGAAATTTATCTTGAATTATATTTGCTGCTGCAGATAATTTATTATCAGCATAGCTTAACAACAACTTTCTCTTTCGAATATTTGCAAACCATGCTTTTGCCATTCCGCTTGCAAACCCACCTTTTTTCAAAAGATTAGTCATTGAACCGACATCATATCTTTTGAACCTATTTGAAATATTTTTTATCTTTGTGGAATAGACATCATATTCTTTTATTTCACTTTCTGTAAGGGAAACTTTTATTGGAATTACTATTGGTTTAGCTAGTCTTTTATCTTTCACTGCCTTCTTAATCGAATATTTTTTCACAGGAGGTAATACTGCAAGTATAGTGCTATTATTGAAATCCCTCTCATCTAACGTGGCAGTAAGGCCCAAGATTGCCCTTTTTGGGTCTTCAATTACAATATCAAAAATTTTAACAAACGATTTTGAAGTATCTCTTATTAAATGTACTTCATCAAATATCACCATATTAGAACGTCGAACAAGTAGTGGATTTCTTAATACACTATGGTAAGTGCATATCATTATCTCCTTTTTTTCTTTTCGTTCTCCAAAATAGACCCCAACCTTCTCTTTTGGGATGCCATATGAAACTAATCTATTTAGAGTTTGATCTATTAAAGATATTCGAGGTACCAAAAACAAAATATTGAAAAATGAAAAAGACAATGTATTTTTTTTGTTATTGGGCTCTTCAATAATTTCAGTCTGTTTAAGAACCATAGTATTATTTTTTTCATCATTTAATATCGTATTAGCAGGGAACATCTCATCCATTGTCGAGGGCGACTCTCTCCTTTTGACGAAGAGAAGTCGGCCTACTAGTCTCCTTGCACATTCGAATGCGATTTCAGTTTTTCCTGTTCCTGTACTATAGAGGATAGTTCCCCTGTTATTATTTTCTATCCAGGCATTAACGGCCTCTATCTGATCATCCTTTAATTTGAAAGGAAATTTTAATGAAAAAATAGACGGTGAATAAGTTTGTATAGATGGTAGAGCTAGCGTATATATTTTCGATTTCGATTCCCCGTGTACGATTTCTGAAATCTTGATATTATGATTAGGTCTATGTTTCATATCTAAAGATGCATAATATGACTTGATTTTCCAAATAGATCATTATTTTATTTTGCCTCTTAATATAGCAACAATTTGATTAATATACTTTTACAACTAGTGGAATTAACCTCAACATAAAAAATAAGTGACAGTTTAGAAAAAGATGGCAACCTAGATATGATTTGAAAAGTCGAATAGGGTGAGAAAGAGCAAAAGACAATTTTGCTATTTTTACAAATAGACATGTTGTATATTTGAGAGCAATCTTTCACGAGTTAAATAGGGGATCCCATAGAATATATAGGATACCTGAAGTTATACCAAAGTTTGATACTTTAATTATAATCTTAATTTTTTTCTAAAATTTTTTTTCCTTTTCCTTTTCTATTTAATTTCTTACTTATTTCATTGCTGGCGTAACCACATCTGAAACTTTAGTAATAGCGGATTAATATCAATTATTTTTCCATCCCATTCTTGGAGGATTTTAACCCGAGATTTTTCTGGACTCATTCCTTTACTTAAATTATCAATATTGTATGTATCAGGGATTCTGATCATACTGTCTGAGTATCTGTGCTGACGTGAAGGATCAGACTTTCCGCCTGTCAAATATCTCTCTGCAAATTGTATAAAAACTTCAGACAAATAATAATTATGGTATCGACGATTCACTGAAAACAGATCCTGATATCTTCCTTTTAAATATTCAAATTCGGTATCCAGAATTGAAACCTGCACTGGTAAATATATATGATATCCATTACCGGTCCATAGTACGGTAGGTTGACTGTAGATCTCTTTTTTTATTTGTATTAAAGTTTGTTTTAACAGGTAATCGAGTTTTTTAATTGGGTATATGCAAGTTTTACAAAGTGAAAGGTCCAAATCTATGAGAATAAAATTGGGTGATTGTATAAGCGCTCCGTTTTTTTCTAAAATTTCAGGATAGGCATTTATCAGGCATTCTTTAAAATTCGCTTCACTACATCTTTGTAATATCTCCTCTTTTGATTTTATTGAGATGGGACCTTTCGAAGAATAGGTTATCATTTTACGTGGAAATAAACCAATGGAGCTTTTGAAATGAGATAGAATAAAGTCAATGGAATTTATTTTTATGGTTTGTCCTCCTCCCCTCCGACCTTTATAGTCTAGAGTCATTTGTAAAAAAATACTTAACTATAGTATCTCGTAATCAGGCCAATAAATTCCTTCATTCTCAAATTCTTGTTAAAATAGTGAAACTCGAATAAAATTTTGTTAATTTAAAATAGGGATTGAATAGAAAGAGGAGCCTTTAAAATAGATCTATAGCCAAGTCTACATCTTTAGTTTTAAACCTCAGTCAAACGGTGTAAATCATGAAGATGACAGATAATAGATTCCTTATCTATTTTTGTATCTATTCTTAACTTGTCAAGTCATCGAATCATATAATCCGTCAAAAAGTGGTTTTTCATTTACTATCTAGTAGAAAATAAAGCGTCATCATATGTTTAAACATCACTATAGAACAGATTACTTCGAGACCGAATAAATCCGTCCAAATGAAATATAGTCTACCTAACC
>DATEIH010000156.1:0-20651 GCA_035279165.1 Candidatus Nitrosocosmicus sp.
AAATTATTATTTGAGATAAAAGTTGTCTTATATCTAAAGTCGCTATCTATACTTTTGTTCTTGCCTGTGTTCCTTAATTTATCCACATTACGGTTTTTCATAATTAAATAACTTTAAAGCCAAATTTATTAATTCATTTTCATTCTTATTATTTGTAAATTCCTTTCTCAAGTTATTCATAGGTGTAGATAATATCCCTTCTACTAGTGCATATGAAAACTGTTCAAGTATCTTGATATCATCATCGCTAACTCTATTACCAATTAGTGATAAGGCCTTTTTTAATTCTTTGTTTCTTATAGAATCTGCATTTTTGAATATCGTTATTATAGCTGGTTCAGAACTCTTTCTTTTTAAAATCTCTTTGATTGCAATCAGTTCATCGTTTATTATCTTTTCTGCTGATTGAATTTCTTTTTTCCTCCTACCAACATTTTTTTCTACAATTTCTGAAATTTGATCGATATTCACCAATTTGATATTATTCAGAGTAGCAATTCTGTCTTCTACAGTTCTAGGATTTGATAAATCAAAAATCATTAAACCTTTATTTCTGTTTTTCATCATATTGGCAATTCTCTCATATGTTAGTAAGTAATATGGAGCAACTGTTGAGATGAACACAATATCTACATTGTCATTTATTTTTTCCAAGGCTGTTTCAAAAGGTATGGGCGAACCAGCTACAGTATCTGCAAATGATCGTGCTCGTTCAAAAGTTCTACTTGTAACAAAAAATTTCATATTCCTTTGTTTTAGAGCTTTCGCGATTAAACTAGCTCCCTCTCCGGAGCCAATGAGAAGAATCTCCTTTTCCTTTATGTCATCAAAATATTCATAGGCTAAATTTACTGCCATCGATCCAACTGATGTGCTCCCTTTGTTAATACCTGTTAAAGTTCTAACTCTGCTTCCTATCTTTATTGTCTTGTCAAAAAGTATATTTAGATTCGGACCTGCAAACCCGTTTTTTCTTGAAAACTCTAGGGATCTTTTGACCTGACCTAAAATTTGATCCTCTCCTACAACTAACGAATCAAGTCCAGAGGTTAATTTCACAAGATGTTTTAAAGCCTCTTCTCCATCATTTATTATTACGTTATTTTTTACTTGATCTGCTGGTAAATTTATTAGAGAAGACCATGCATTGATCAAATTATCGTAATCGGGATTTATTCCTACACCATAAATTTCAACACGATTACATGTCTGTAAAATTATACATTCTTGCAAATCAGCCAAATTCAACAAGTGCTGATGAGCATCAAAAACATCCTTAAAAGCAAATTTTTCTAATATGTGAATAGGGGAATTTTTAAATGTAACCCTTATATTGACGAATTGTGATGATTGTACTCCTAGATATAGCGTCATCTGCTTTTATTATCCTCCCATTTATCTAATGTATTAATAATCCTTTCTTTGACCTTATCCATGTTATTTTTTTCTAGTAATTTATGAATCTCTTGATCGTCAACTAAGCTATACAAAAACTTCCTTCTTTCCTGCTGATTCTCAATGTAGTTTCTTACATGTTCTCTGGCAAATTCTTGAATTTTAATATTGTCTGTATCTTTTTTCCCTATTATATTTTTTATAGCATTTTCAATTTTATTTCTAATGATCTTGGTCATCAAGGGGCTTTTACCTGACGTGGAGATTGCTATCTGAATTATTTCATCAATATTTATTATAGAAGTGAAAAAGAAATCGCTTGCAGAGGCGTTATCAATGCTATATGAAAGTATTCTTTTCTCCTTTGCCCTTGCTATAATTTTTTTGTTCAAGGACGAATCATTAGTGGATGCAAAAACTATAGATATATCACTAAACTCGTCTATTATACTGGGGTCTTCAAATTTTCTCCTTATTATTATGATTGGGGTATTTTTTCCCTCTATTTCGTATAGTGATTCACTGACGGTTTCGCTCACTATTATTATTTTACAATCGTGATTGGCTAATGATTTTATCCTCTTGGTCCCCTCCATGCCGGCACCTAATACCAAGATATTTCTGCCCTTCAAGTTTAAGTCAACAATCACGTCTAGTACAGATCGTTTTCAGTTTGATTTAATATAGTTTATTCAGTAAACGCACGATTATTTCTTGTTTTAAATACCAAATTAGAATTTCTATATTTTTTATTTACTATTAGCCTACTCCCTTCTATATTTTTTTAAATTACCTTTAACATTGTTTAGTCTAAATTATTAGCATTATTGAAATATTGGATAGGTAAAATAATGTATGTTTGAATTTTAGTCCAGATTCTGGTTCGTTCTTTAATGCTAAATCGAATAAAACACCTTTTTCCTTAGATTTATTACCTGATATACCAGATGATATGATCAGTTTATTAAAAGAGTCAGGCTTTTTGTCTATAAAAGATCTGGTCATAGAGGGACCATATGAAATTTCTACTAGGGTTGGAATCAGTATAGATGATTCTACCTTCATTTATAATCAGTCTATTGCATATCTTGAGGATCTTGGAATAATGGAAAAGCGATTTACCCCAGCTACGACCTTGTATCATAAACGAAAAAAAATTGGAAGGATTTCAACAGGTTCACAGAATTTTGACAAACTTCTAGGCGGTGGAATTGAAACTAATGCTATCACCGAAGTCTATGGGGAATTCGGAACTGGGAAAACACAGTTATGCCATACTGCTTGTGTAATGGTGCAACTAGAGCAGTCGGAAGGAGGGCTAGAGAGCGGAGCACTCTATATTGATACCGAAAATACTTTTAGGCCCGAAAGAATTGATGCAATTTCGAGGGCCCGTGCCTTAAACCCAGCTAAAATCCTTGATAACATTATTGTTGCAAAGGCATACAGTAGTTCGCATCAGGAACTAATATTATCCGAGTCAGGCAAATTAATTGAGGCTGAGGACATAAAATTAATGATATTTGATTCAGCTATCTCTTTATACCGTTCCGAATTTGTGGGGTTATCTACACTATCAATCCGTCAACAGCGATTGAATAAGTTAGTCCATACTATTATGAGGATCGCTCAAACTCACCAAATAGCCGTCTTACTAACCAATCAGGTTCAATCATCACCGGAGTCGGGTTTTGCCGGGAACGCTTTTAAAGCTGCTGGGGGAAATATATTCGCGCATGCTAGTACATACCGGATTTTTCTGAGAAAGGCAGACAGAAATCGAATCGCCAGAATTGTCGATTCACCCAATCATCCTGAGAGCGAAATTTTGTTTTCAATAGGTGAATGTGGAATTTCTGACCCTATTAGAAAATAAAGTATAACTAGAGATATTGTATTTTATTGTAAATAATTTTTATTAGGGTATTTATCAAAATAAGTTATGCCCTCATCACACGGAACTAGAAGAAAATCAAGATCTATATTAACAAAATCTAACAAAATTACCGGTGTATCATACTTGCTTATAGAATATAAACCAGGTGATAAAGTCGTAATAGATATAGACCCAAGCGAGCATAATACTATGCCTCACAGACGTTTTCAGGGCAAAGTTGGAGTAGTAGAACATGTGGGCAGACGCA
The DNA here is from genome assembly GCA_035279165.1 of Candidatus Nitrosocosmicus sp. Taxonomy (GTDB): domain Archaea; phylum Thermoproteota; class Nitrososphaeria; order Nitrososphaerales; family Nitrososphaeraceae; genus Nitrosocosmicus. The sequence continues at coordinate 3,540 of DATEIH010000156.1, forward strand.
TCGTTAAAGTCGTTGTAATGTTCGGAAGTAAACCAAAGTACTTGCAAACAAAACTTAATCATATTCGACCAATAGTTGTCTAACTAATAAAAAAGTGTGTGCTTGATTTGCCCGAAGTAATAAAAAGAGAGATCGTCACTTTGTCTGAGGTGAAAAAAATATTAGAAACTATTCCTGTGGATGAAATGGATCAAATTCAACGTTGGACATTTGATTACTCCAAGAAGTTTTCAAAGGTTGATTACGAACCAGCTAAAGAAATGGTCGATAGGCTTGTGGCTGAAGGTGATTTGACTAATGAAGAGTCTGTAGAATTGGTAAATGTAATGCCACGATCCATAGAAGAATTAAGGGCTTTTACATTTGGGTGGAAAAAATTAATAGTCACAGAAAAACTTGAAAAGATAAAATCCATTTTACTTTCTAAGAATGAGGATAATGTGGACAAACAACTTCAATCACAAGTTGAAAGTTAAATAAAAAGCCATTACTTATATATTTGTAAAGGTAAAGCAAATTTTGTCAAGGTATAATTCAAACAGGGATAATTATAGTAGACATGGTGATACTTTTTCTCCACGAAAATTCGAAGAGTATGCTTACATTTTAGATTATATCCAAAATGGAAAATCCTCGATAGTGAGGATGAGGGAAGGAGTAATTATTCATGCAATAGGTGAAGAACATTTAACATTATTAGAATTATTAGGAATTAGTAACGAAAAATTTAGCATTGGTGAACGTGTTTATATCGGTAAAGATGGACGCGAGAAAATTATTAGTGTACTGGGTAGACTTGATTACAATCATATTTCTCAATCTGCAAAAAATGAATTACCAATTGTAATTGAAAAAATAGTGAATGTAAATGAAAGACGTTTCATAGATTATTTCAATTCTGCTCAGCCGATGACACCAAGGGTTCATTCCCTTGAGCTTATTCCTGGAATAGGAAAAACGTATATGAAGTCGATACTGGATGAAAGAGATAAGCGAAAATTCGAATCATTTTCAGATTTACAAAATAGGACTGGATTACGCGATGTAACAAAATTAATTGCAAAAAGAATCTATGATGAAATTTCTGGCGAAACCCGCATGAATATCTTTGTAAGAAAGTAGAGATAATTCTATTGTAGAATTTCACTGTAATTAATTCAAAAAGTTAGGTCACAACATTTATCGACTCACTTTGAAAAAAAATACCAAATTAGGACAAAATTTTCTCGTAGATCATTATATGATAAGAAAAATAATTCAGGAATCTAAGATCAATATAGAAGATGTGATATATGAAGTTGGAACAGGTAAGGGCATACTTACCGGTGAGATATGTAAAACTTCAAAATTTGTATATTCATTTGAGCTAGATTCTACTCTATATTCTCTTTGTAAGAGAAATTTGAAACATGCAAATTTAGCATTATTTTATGGGGATGGCTTCAATGAAGATAAGATTATCCCCTTTGATGTTTTTTTCTCTAGTTTACCCTATTACGAGAGTCGAAACGCAGTATTATGGTTATGTCAAAGAAATTTTAGAAGAGGAATAATTCTGTTACAACGTGAATTTGTTGAGAAACTACTCTCAAAGCCTGGAGAGAAGAATTATAGAGCGATTTCTATATTATCTCAATATAGGTTCTCAATCAATAAGCTACTTGATGTTCCTCGTACATCGTTTTCACCAGAACCAGAAGTTGATTCGGTCTTGATTGAGATAATCCCAAGAACATTACCCTTAACAAATAAAGTAATTAAAGACATTCAATTCTTGTTGTCATTTAGGAAAAAGACTGTCTCCTTTATATTCAATTATTTTAAAAAGAATTACGCTCTAGATTACGACGGTTTTGATCATAATGGATTTGGAAAAAATAAACTTGTAAAATTGTCTCCCGAAGACATAGTTCGTTTTTCTACATACCTGAATAATACATTTAAATACAAATAGATAATGACCAATTGATTCGCTGGCCAGCATGAATTTTCAGAAGGAGGAATTAGTTTCTAAAGTTAATTATCTTATTTGATTTTCCTCATTACTTTCTCAATATGAATGCAGACTTGAGTATATTCAATGTCAAAACATGTTCAGTCTAGAGTCTTACTTGATATGGCTATTCTTACGAATAAGCTTGGAAAAATAATTATCTACATATATTGTGAAATGTTCTGACCAGTAAGTTGAATAAACTTTCAACATATTATTGGAAATTGATAAAACAACCATAATTCATAGAAAATGGTAATTATAAGAATATGACGCGAACTTATCGTAATATTTAATTTCCTTACTCCGATGAAATATTGTGAATTATTTAAGCATATTTGCAACTATTTTATCATGAATTAAATTAGAAACATTTAGAAATTTGTAATTAAAAAAGATATTTTGTGTTGTCTTGGTTGGAGAATACGGTATACTAATTCAAGGTATTCATTCTATTTCATCAATCTTATGGTGGGGCGTTACCTTAATTATTGTCACTATTATTAGACCTTTAAACAGAGGAGGCAATCTATCTATCATCTTACCGCGCATTCGTAAACTAGTGATATTTGCTTCTACTATTTCTATTATAAGCGGATTTGTCCTATTTGGTCTTAATTCAAATTTCAAATTTGAGGATTTGATTCATACAACAAGTGGCAATATCATTCTGTTTAGCGGGTCTCTGTCTCTAGTAGTCTATTATCATATTTTATTTGGATCAAAGGCCAATTCAGTATCATCAAAGTTGCATAAAGTGTTAAAATTAACAAAACTTATTCCTTATATCATGTTTGGTTTTCTTACTGCTACCATGGTATTAATGATCCTTGCGTCTGCAATGATATTTTAATTGTCAATAAACATTGAAGCATCAGATTCTGCGCTGTTTCACTTGCTGATATTTTAAAATATATCGTAAAATTCCTCTTTCGTACTTATTTAAAAATACTTTTATTTTACTATTAGGATGGGACAATGGGCATAGGTAGAAATTCCGGAAGCTACACTTCCTACTATTAGTTTTTTCCATCCGGATTTACCCTTGGACCCAATAATTATTAAATTAATATTTTCCTTTTCAGCATATGTTAGGATACCTTCTACTATTGATATTACAGTAAACACTACTTCAGTTTTAATTTGTACTTTTCTTTTCTCAGCTTTCTCGTTTATTTCCTTAAACCATTTTTCTGCTTCCTGTTTTGCATCAAGGTTCAAATCATTTAAAGAACTTGATGTAATAGCCCCAGCTACTGTTTCCTTGTGAAAAGCAAATCCTGACTGTGAATATAAGACATGCAACGCTAAGAGCTCACTTTTGTATTTATCCGCCAAGTCCACAGCGTAATCAATGGCTTTCATAGAATTTGTAGAACCATCTATAGGAATCAAAATCTTGCTAAAAATATTATCGTTCAAGTTTATTTATGAAAACATTTTCAAACATAAAACTATTTTTTTTAACGGTCTCGATTCAATAGTGAATATCCAGTGTTTGTTTATCAAGACATAGCCGATTATCCAGTAAGTCCAAAAAGAAAAAATATAATTAACTTTCTTTGAGATTATTATTACATCTTATCTGTGATACTTGGCTTACGTGTGACACTTACCGATAATAAGACTTATATTCGAAATTCAATAACAATCTTGTTATTGTCAAAAACCTACAATCACATTTTTATCTCCTGTTCTGTGATTAGCATTCTTACATGTGTCCTACTTTTACTAGTCTCTTTCAATTTATCTTATGCCATGGACCACTCAGACCTCAGTATAGTCGATAATCCGAGGGCCTATGTCAAAAATTATTCATCTTATTTAGATGATGAGAATAACATCATAATTATTGGTTCAGTTGCAAAGTCTGAAAATCAGACTTTTCCACAAAATGTTACGGTAGGTATTCTAGCATATAACAATATTACAAAAAGTGATGAAATCACTGCGGAAAAACCTTTTAATACAATATTATATAAGAATGATGAACCATTTCCTTTCAAATTCAAATTAAATTCTACTATTTTTCCTTTAGCAGCAAAAGCAGAGCCATTTATTCTTGAGAGTAAAAACGTTAGTATTCCTACCACTAAACTAAATACAATTAAATTGGATTATCCTGTGATCCCTCAAGGTAAAAATAAAGAATTATTTGGCAACATAACCAATACCAGTCCTACACCACTCAATAACGTCACCTTGTTTGCGATTGTAAATGACCGAAATAGTACACAAATAGATTCTGTGAGGACCTTTATACCTGTTTTAAAACCCTATGAAAAAATTCAGTTTTCCTTTACACCAGATCCTGCAATAAAGGACAGAGTTTATTTTTATAGTTGTGTTGGAGGTGATATCGATGATATGAAAATTGATGAATTTAGAATTGTCAATATATCTGCTACAAAAATATTAGGATATAAATTTTCAGAGCTGATTCAAATCGATTCAATGAATTATAATGATAGTAGCAAACAGTTTAATTTTGCGATAAATAATATCTATCCATATCCCGGGTCATTGTCGGTAGAATTGATGCCTGTTCAAAATAGTCCTATTTCTATCACGATGGATGGAGCGCCTTACCCGCCCACAAACTTGAAAAATTTAGCAAATAAAACTGCGATAGAATTATCAATACCTAAAGGTGTCCATGATGTTGCAATAGTAAACATACAAAAGTGAAAATAGTATCCAATATCCGTAGGGGCGAGGCTGGATGAATATAGACTATAGATCATTTTTACTAGTTACGGAAAAAAGAAACTGCTATATAGGATTTTAATACAGTGTTTATACTGTAATTATGCAAAGAAACTTGTCCTAAAAGTAAATACCCTAGTTACGCTTTAGGCCATCAAGTTTAGACTGCATTTCAAAAATCACTAAAAAACCAGATGAAATTATTGGAACACACGACATTAGACAAGACAAATCGAGACTGAATTAATCTCATCAATCATAATAATCATTGATGATTATTTTCCATTATCAAGTCATCATACAATACTGGTAGCAAAGGTAATACCGCTTTTTAAGAGTAATTCTTAATATTTATAGTATTAATTTCTTGATAATGATCAATGCAGAGTATATTATAGGAAAGCTAGGATTAAAAATGCATGTATTTGAAGGTGGATATTTTAAAGAATCATATCGTTCCCCTGATGTAATATCATATAGTGGATTTCATAACAAGATACACAAAAATGAGATTTCTAAAGAGGCATTTTTTCTGGATAAAATGCGTCCAGCTTCGACTTTAATATACTATCTGTTGGTTGGAAATCAATACTCAGCCATACATAAAGTCAAGAGCGATGAAATTTGGCATTTCTATCTGGGTAATTCTGTTACCATTCACATAATTAACGAAGATCTTGTTAGTCCAAAAATTCAACTTGGCAATAATCTTGAAAACGGTGAAAATATCCATTATGTAGTAACCAAGGATACTTGGTTTTGCGCCGAATTAACTAACAAGTCATCATTTGCACTTATGGGTTGTACCGTTTCGCCTGGCTTTGATTTTGAAGACTTTGAATTGGGTGATAAGGATGAATTGATCCTCCAGTATCCTCAACATAGGGAACTCATAGAAAGATTCGCAAAAGAATGATACCCTAATCAAAAGTCTATTATTTGTGATGTAATCAGGATGATCTATTAGTATTCATGATATTCATGGTATACGTTACTCATTGCATCCATAACACTCTGTCATTAAGTAATCACCAAAATCTTGTATAGTTTATTCGGTGTGAATCTTTTCCTTTATTCTGATGATGGTATAATTATTTTGTATTTCTTTCCGCATAATGTATGAATTTGCTCTTCGATGTTATCTGTTGTAGATATTATTTGTTCCTCAAGTTCTATTTTTTGCTTAGTAGCCTCATCTTTATTTTGATTTTCAGACATTATGATTCTCTCCTCTTCTTTTCTCTCCTCTTCTTTTCTCCTCAATTGGTCGAGGACTGCCACTTTGTCTTTGTCCTTTAGTCGATCTACTCTTAAATCTAACTCTTTGATCTCAGCTTTGAATTTGGGTAATTCATCCATTAGCATATCAAAATATTGTAATACCTTTTTAGAATCTTTTAGTACAATTTTGTTACTCCTTACAGATTCTTTGATATCTTTTAGTAGAGTTATATATTCTGACATATTCGGTTTGGAAACTATTTCTGAAGGTTTATTTACAATTGTATCTATCTTTTCTACCGTTCCTTTTGATAGCCCATAAGAATATTTATTTGCTGCTTTTGTCAAACGATTGGAAATTTCATATAGATCATTAATGGATTTCTTTCTGCTCTTATCTATTTCTTCCTTTTCCTCTAGGTATTTCAGACATTTATTATAGTCTGAAGAGGATTTTATTGAACTAATTTCCTTATCTCTTCTATCTTTTCCCTCTTTAAGTTGTAAGATCTTTTGATCAAGATTTTTTATTTTAATACTAGTCTTGTTAATTTCATCTATTTTGGAATGCATTCCAAGGAGGCTAGTTTTACATTGTTCTATCATTCTTCTTTCATCGGTTACTTGATTATATTCGTCGTCTAATTTTTCAGAACTGTCACTTATTCTTTTTAATTCTCCCCTTAAATTATTTGCATGTTTTTTCATAAATGTATTGACGATTCTGCTATGTGAGCTCGTAACTTCCCCGAATCTGTTAATTGATGCCTCTACGGAATCCTTGTATTTGACGAAATCTTCAAAGGTCTTGGGAATGGGCAAGACATTGGATGATTCGCGTTTTAATGCCCTTACAATGGTATTCTTTGTATTCTGCACTAAAGGCATCAGCTTTTCTTCTTCTGTATTAATAACTTCAGCGTCCAAATCCTCTGCAATAATGTTAATACGTTGAAAGGCTACATTGGTGTCCTCAAATGTCTTTTCCAAATTAATCAAGAGGTTTTTAGTTATCCTTCCTTCACTCTTTTCTAGCTCTTTTATAGCATTCTCAATAGTAATCTTATTGTCTTGGGCTTGAACTATCGGTATTGTTGAATTTACAGAACCAGCACCCGCACCACTCTTTTTATTATTAGATTTTGAAATATCTTTATCTCTTCTCTTAAAAAAATTAAACGAGGGCATGAATCTATATTAATTTCGACAAAAATAAGTATATATGTTAACGGAAAAATTCAAAAGTACTTTTCCTACCTCAGATCATATTACAGCATCGGCGGTTGATAAGATATTATTCATAACTTGACAATACCCAGTTAAAAGGTCATCAATCCCAAGCGTTTTTCAAAATATATCGGTTGACAAAAAACCGGCTTAAAATGTAATAATTGAATTAGAAACTATATAGGATTTTCATGTATAACGAATCATTAGAGGGGAAATTATGCATGAATTCTAGATTCGGAGTTATAATTGATTATCATTTTTCCATTAGATTTTGTCGTTTTTTATGAGATCCTTCAAACAGTATCTGAAGGCAAAATATTCGAGGAGTAGACTGGTATCACTATCAGCATCTCTTGCCTTGTTTATGAGGACTTTACATGTTTTTATCATCATAGAATGTTCATTGCTAATAGATTCTGCGATGGAAATGCATTCTTGCAATAGTTTTTCTTTTAATATGATATTATTTTTGATTGTCGGCTCATTCTGTTGTATTTCGGCATCGCTTAACTTGACTACTTTATTGACGAGTTTTATTCTATAGGCTTCGTTGGCGTCAATGATTTTTCCAGTATATATCAACTCTTTTGCTTTTGAGATGCCTACTATTCTTGATAATCTCTGTGTACCTCCCCACCCAGGTGAAATTCCTATCTTAACTTCTGGTTGCCCTATTCTTGCATTACTGGATGCAATTCTCAAATCACAGGCCAGTGCGAGTTGACATCCTCCGCCTAATGCGAAACCATTAATCGCAGCTAGTACAGGTTTGGCTAGGCCTTCAATTAGGTTTAATAGTTCATGAACATGATTTGCGTATTGTATAGCTTCATTAGGAGACATCTTAATAACGTTGTTTAAATCCCCCCCAGCACTGAAAGATTTCAATCCTTCTCCTGTTAAGATCAAGACATCAATATTCTCATTGGCTTCACATAGACAAATCTCCTGCTTTAATTCGGTAACCAAATCGAAATTAATTGCATTATATACCTCTGGCCTATTAATTTTGATTATTCTAGTGCGTCCTCTTTGTTCGGTAGTTGTATATTTCATATTCTGCAATTAAATATTGTATTTTAATTGTAAAGTTAGTTATTTATATTATGAAAATCTCGGGCCTAATAAATCCAAAAAAAAGTTTTTATTTCTCCTATCCAATTTAAGTATCTTAATATCTACTACTTATTTGACGGCTTTTTGCCAACGACATTCTTTATAACTAGCCGACAGTCAAAAATATCATGCCTGCAAATACCCAACAATTTGAAAATGAATCCTACCTAAATCTTGAAACATATAGAAAAAACAATCAACCAATAGTTACACCCGTATGGTTCATCTTAAATGATGATAATATATTTATAGTAACAAAAGAAAAGACCGGAAAAGTGAAACGCCTAAAGAATAATAATATTGTGAGAGTTGCTCCATGCAATTATAGAGGTGTATCAAAGGGAACATGGGTGACTGGCACAGCACATTTTGTTGATTCACAGGAGAGAAGCAATATTCTACAACTGAGAGAAAAGAAATACGGTATTAAAGCAAAAATGGCAAACTTGTTTAGTATGCAAAAAGGAAATTATGTTGTAATTGCAGTACAAGTTTGATATCTTATTGTCAACTTTTTCACATAAAATAATTTCCAACGATATCTGGAAAAATGATACAGATAATCATCAATATCAATATTATTCAATCCTTTAGCTACTGGCATTCGCAATTGTATTTGTTAAATAAATGATTATAGTATTCAAAAGTAAGGATCATTTGAGATGTGGATTTGAAATTTCAATTAGAACAAATGTCCGTAGAGCGTCAAGACCGTATCGGTCTAAAATTCAACTGTCATTTAATTGAATATTGAAAAAGTAATTGATAACAAAAAATAAATATCATCACTAAATAGTAATCTGTATATCAGAGATAAAAAAAGAGAAACCGGTAAGTTCTAAAAAAAACAGAATAGAACCATTTGCAGTCGCAGACGAGAATTCTTTTGACGATTTACTTAAGAAACTTGATGAAGATGAGATTAAAATAATTGTTCAACTATATGTAATTAAACGAGGTAAACGGGTAACAAACATCAAGGGGTTTACCGATCAAGAAAAAATGGAATCAATTGCTCATGAATTAAAAAAGACAATCGGTACAGGTGGAACCGCAAAAAATGGGATAATCGTATTACAAGGGGATCATAGATCAAAGGTAACTGAATTTTTGTTGACAAAGGGCTATCCTAGAGAATCTATAGAAGTAATATAATTGAGAATTTATATACACAATCCAATGATTTATTTTAATATTCTATTACTGGGTTAATTTCTTCCTTCTTATTCGAATTAATGTGTGAAGACTTTCTTGTAATCCTCTCAGTAATATTGAAAAAGCCCCTTTTCGTGCTTGAAATTATTCCCGACTGCTGAAGATATGTTTGTGTACATGCAAATCTATTATAAAAAACGGAAATTCCGTTGAGTAATAATCTAAATCTTTCTTCTTCGGATAAATTGAAGTGTTTCGCTATTTCATTGATGAGCTCTCATGATATTCTATATAGTATTATAAAAACCAAACCAAAGTAATGGTGAGATTATCTGCTCATTAGTAGGAATTCGCAATTGGCAATTGATTATCTAAAATCCCATGAAAATCTAAGTTTATATGACTTTAATTAAAAACATTTGTCAAAGCTTAAAATCTATTGACAAAACCTATAGATCGGACGTTAAAATATATAGATGTCACTAGGCAAACTGTCGATAATTGCTAATAGTCTTTTATATTAATTTTGCATATACATACTTGCTATTTCCATTGAGATTGTGATCACCACAAAAGTGTGTTAAATAAAAGTGCAAATAGTGGCTTTTATAGACAAAACAGACGACCTTTGATTAGCTTTTAACCTCGACAATAACATGTTGACAAGAATATTTCATAAAAAAATTGGATAGGATTACTTCTTCACAGTTAGAAATTAAGTAAGATTAGAATACCCGTTAATGATACATCAGTAGAGATTCAGCGACGAAAATTATCCCCGATCAAAAAAGAAGACCAGAAGAAAAGGAATCAATTTGGATTTGCCACCAAATTAAGAAACTAGAATGATCTTGTAATATTAAGCGATGAGAATTATGTATAGGTTTCGCAAATACAATATGTGGCTTACAAGACAGATTGAAAGTATCATTCACTTATGAATTATCCAGTGTCTTCATCTAGTGTTTTTGCTTTACATCAATAATGTTTGTATTTTCTAAATATTTTGTATATTAATAAACGGCCTTTAAGTAGGCTATTTAGCTATTTATCGAATTACCTTTTTCTATTAGATAACTATGATAACTCATAATTATCTCGGAATTTTATTTGTTTGATAGAATATTAAAGTTTTCAACAACATTTAGCGTAATTCCCATTTGCTTGTCTACTATGCGATTACTATGTACATTATAATTAAGATTATGTAATATACCACCGTGAAGCATAAAGTATAGTTCAATATACCTCTTTTTCTATTGATACTCATGCTCGATCATTTATCTACCAAAAGGATTGATTGGCAGAAACCGCGGAAAGAAGGGATCACATATATCGTAGATAAATTCCAAGGATTTGATAGTGCAAATTTCAAGATAATTTCTCCGTTAATAGATATTGTAAAAATTTATGGTCCATTACCCCTCTTGATTTCAAACGATCAACTTATGGAACGGATAAACTTCTACCATGAACATGATATATTGGTTTCCGTTGGGAGTACACTAACAGAATATGCTTTACTAGAAAAATCATTTGATAAATACATTGAAGATGCCTCAAAGCTGGGGTTTGACATCATTGAAATCGGTGAAAATAATATTGAATTATCCTTAGAAAAAAAGATACAGATTGCAGCTAAGTTGAAATCTAGAGACTTGGTAGCTTTATGGAAAGTAGGAAAGAAAGATCCAAGAAGGCAGCTTTCGTTTGATCAATTAATTACTAAAATTAAGGAGGCAATAGAAGTAAGTTCAGAAAAAATTCTCCTTGAAGGTAATCTGGGATATGCTGCAGGCATATACGATGAAAAAGGCAATATTAAATGGAATATAGTTGGTGCAGTAACATCGAAAATATCTCCGAATAAGATCATATTTGAAACTCCTTTGGAAATTCAACAATCAGCGATGATTGCTGAATTTGGTCAAAGGGTAAATCTTGGCGAGACAAACTTAGAGAACGTAATATCCATTGAATCACAAAGAAAGGGATTCTTATCCCGAGCAAGTTATGGAATTTCTAGTATGAAAAAAATAGCCAAAGGTAGTCCAGCTACAAAGTTTATTTATTATATCATTCGAACTAGAAACTCCATGGAACAAAGCGAATTAATTAATATTACTAATTTGCCCCGTAGAACCGTTCAAACAGGGTTGGAGGAACTAAAAGATCAAGGATTGATTGTTGAAAAAACTAATCTAGATGATATAAGGAAGAAGATTTATCATATAGTAAAAGATGAGTGGATATGAAATTAGAACAATCAATCTCTTAGCTATTCAAATAAAAGATTTTCCATTTCATTACAGCTTAAAACATTAAAGGAAAGCGGGATGCATATTAATTAATTAGATAAATGGTGATAACTGGAATTGTTTCAACATCTGTATTTGTAAAAGATCAGCAGGAATCTTTGAATTTTTGGATCGAAAAACTGGGCTTTGAAGTTATTTGTGATATCAAATTGGAATCAAACATCAGATGGGTTGAGATCGCCCCGATCTCATCTAATTCCTCGATTAATCTGTATCCAAAATCACTAATTTCAAAAAAAGATCTAAAACCAATGCCCGTGATAGTTTTTAGAACCGATGATATTCTTAATACATTTAAGAATCTAAAAGCAAAAGGAGTTACTTTTTCTCGTAATCCTTTAAAGTCTATTCTAGGAATTTATGCGATGTTTAAGGATCTCGATGGAAATGAATTTTTAATTCTAGAAAAACCTAAAAGAATTTGACTTATCTGGTGATAAATCGAAAAATGAAATCTTTTGAACAATCATTCAAGGTCAATTGTAACATAGATAAAGTTTGGGATTTCTACACTGATATCAAACATTTAGAAATAATTACCCCACCCCAGCTGAAATTAAGAATTATAGAAACATCCAATCAACAAGTTGTCGAAGGGCTCAGAATGACTTTATCAGCTAAGTTAGTTCTTTATAGCAGCAAATGGCATTCAATAATATCCTTGGTTGATATATCCAAACATAGGTATATAGATGAAATGGTAAAAGGACCATTCAAAAAATGGAAACATGTCCACCTATTTTCAGAGATCGGAAAAAATCAGTCGCTTGTTACTGATACGATTGAATTCGAATTACCTTTTTTCTTGTTAGGAAAATTAATGGAAGGATATGTAGAAAATAATTTAATGAAAATTTTTGAATTTAGGAAAATTCAAACTGTGAACATTTTATCGAATAAATCTACTGACGAGTAACCATGTTTGCTTTTAGATAAGATAAATAAACTGCTAGTAAATATGTTTAGAATAGAGAAAAATTAGGAAGATTTTACTGCATGAATAATACAAAAAATAAAAATATTATTTTTTATGAAAATTCTTTGTATATGTTTAGTAATTACCAACCTGTATTAGTTGGTTCCTTTTTGATATTTTCTTTACTTATTGTTAATGTGTCTATATCACATGCATCAAATCCCATTTCTATGATTAACCTTAAAGATTCCGCATACACGATGCAAGCTTTAAAGAATTTTGCTTTGTCCAAGATAAATGAGGATCGTGCAAAGCATGGTCTTTCGCCATTATTACAAAGTAATAATACAGCAGCTCAAATTCATGCAAATGAATTATTACAAACAAAGACTATATCTCACCTGACAACGGATGGATTTAAACCATACATGCTGTATTCTTTGTATAACGGTACTGGATATGTTCAGCAAAACATAGGTCAAATAAGTTATATACTTTCAAACCATGGCCAAAATTATATCAAAGCATCTGATTTATGTTATGATTTCAAGCGGTTTTACTGTCCAGTCATTGATCAATACAAAGCAATTAATGATTTAGAATACTCAATGATGAATAATGATGAAGCTTGTTGCAACAATGGACATAAGAATAACATTTTAAACAAGTTTCATACCCACGTAAGCATTGGTATAGCATTTAATAAATATTATTTTGTCATGGTACAGAATTTTGAAAATCATTACCTAGGCTCCGATCTTAAAATCCTAAAAAATAATGAAGACATAATATTGGAAGCTAAAATTAACGATCAAAATAAATTTAATTTTGTCATAAATCATGTCTCGTTTTTCTTAGACGAGTTCCCAACCAAACTGAATTATGAAAAAAATAGAGACAAGAATAGTTACGATTTTGGAGATCTTAAATTGATGATATCTAAGCCTCTACCATCAGACTTGCAATATATTCAAGAAAAAAAAGATGATTCCTACAAGATAATAGAAGCAAAAAAGTGGAACTTGAATAAGAATAATATCGACTTGGAATTTCAACTTCCAGATACTTTAAACACAAAAAACAAAATCTTGACTATGGTTGTCTATGCCCAAACTCTTGATGATAATCAAGATGATGATCAAGACAAAGACTATATTAATCCTGAATATGTTCCTATAACATCATATACTTTTTTTAACTACTAGACTTTTAAAAAAATCCTAAAAAAAGTTTTGAAATCCGACAACCGGTTTATTGCGTATCTTATTCCAATTTTCACTTTCATTTTAAAGGATATGGAATTCGATACTTTTAATCTGGGTTTGAATTTTAATGCAATTAGGTGCAGACTCAATGATACTATTTTAAAAAGGCTTGGGATTAAGATTTGCCAAACTTATGTATAGACAAAATCCCAGATAATAATCCTGTAAGTCTAAGAAAAACAACTTGATCGAATATTTCTTTAGTGAGTTCCTGTAGAATTCCATCCTCATGTACATTAAAGTCTTTTTCATAGCTTCGTTCTATCCATTGAAGTATTTTCTTATCCAAATCATTTACTTCCTTGTCTCCAATCGTCGAAATTACATTGCCTTCGATTAACTGTCTCACAAATTCAGTAACTGTCCAGTATTGGAATTCAATTAGTGGGTGCATAGTAGGTATAATAAATTTTCATATTTAACACTTCTGTTTTATATTCTGATTCTTAATTACATTTAGATTTGGATATATTAAAAATTAAAAATCTAAATTGTAATTCAAAGCCATATTGCAAAATCCTTATACATTGTCATCTTCTTACCATATTTATCAATAGATAACCTGGGTCAATGTCTATTGATTTTATTTTTTCTATGTTAATACGATACATCAGCTTCATAATTGTAGATACGTTATAAATAGAATCTATGCCCAAATCAAAAATAAAGATCTAGATTAAATATAGTTTCTTTATAAAATAAAAAAAGGAAAACGGGCGAACAATCTTTGTCATTGGATAAAGTTAATGAACAAATCACAACATGCGACCTGTGTCCTCGTCTCATACAACATATTCGCAAAGTTAGGGACAATAGGCCACAAAGGTACAGAAATCAAACATATTGGGCAAAACCTGTACCTTCCTTTGGTGATCCTAAAGCAAGATTATTGATAATTGGATTGGCACCGGCAGCTAATGGTGGTAACAGAACGGGTAGAATGTTTACAGGAGATAGCTCTGGGGAATGGTTGATGAAAGCAATGTTTGAAACTGGTTTTACTAATAACCCAAATAGTGTATCTATTGATGATGGATTGCTCCTATCCGACGTGTACATTACCTCTATAGTTAAGTGCGCCCCTCCAATGAACAAACCCACTAATTCTGAAATCTCTAATTGTTCATTATTTTTGAGAAGCGAGCTAAATCTGTTAAAAGGTACTGTAGTCGTAGTCATAACCTTAGGCAAAATGGCTTTTGATACGTATTGCAAATTGAATGATATAAAGGGATTGTACTTCAAACACAATAGTGTTTATCAAATAGATTCTAATAAGACCTTGATCGTTTCTTATCACCCAAGCAGGAGAAATACCAATACTGGGACTTTAACGTGGCCTATGTGGATTCAAATATTTGAAAAGGCAAAATCGATTCTTGATACCAAGTTATAGGACTATCTCGTCATTAAGAATAAATATATTAATTATTGACCAAATAATTATTTTGCTCAGATGCTATCTCTATATCTGTATAGATCTTTTAAAGCACCAAGAATACAAATTCGAGGCGATAATAGATTCTTAATTTGCCTATTTCTTAATCTGTCAAGATGTTTTTTGAAATCATTATCTGTTTGATTACTCGAAGAAGTATCAATATGCACAATGATTGTCTAGATGCAGTACCAAATCTAAAAATAGTTTTTATACTAAAGGATATTTACGTTTGGCCCAATCTATGATAGATCCATCATAAAGTCTTACTTTGTCAAAACCTGCCTGTTTTAGTTGCAAATAGGTGTGTGCAGCTCGAATTCCAGAATGACAATAGCAAATTATTTGTTTGTCATGGGTAATACCTATTTTTTCGAAATCTTGTTTTAATTCCTCAACATCCTTGATCATTTTTCCCATATCCCCTATTCCCTCTTCATAATTATGCAGGATTGATCCTGGAATTCTCGCGTGAAAATGCTCCTGGGGGGTGCGTGCATCTATTATGGTAGTCTCAGGCTTGCCTTTCTCTTGACAAATGAATTGTGCATCAGCTCGTTCGGTTGTTTTAATGTGTGCAACAAATCCTCTGTTTGATTTTGTCGCTAAATCATTGGATTTAAATTCTTTTGTAACGGGGTACCCACTTTGTAACCAGCTTTCAAAACCAATGTCTAGAATCTTTACATTGTTGTGACCAAAATAAATAAGTGTCCAAACAATTCTTGCAAGTGATGGATCTGGATATTCGCCATACACGATAACTACTTTCGTATCGTCAATACCCATGCTAGTAAATATTTGTTCAGCTGCTTGTGGTGCAATTACCAAGTGAGACCCATTTTCATCTGTTGATGTCACCTTTTCTACACTCAACGGTATAGCATTTTTAATATGGCTGATTCTGAAGGATATACTTCCCCTGGAATCAATTATTATCAAATTCTCATCGTCTAGGTGTGAGGCCAACGATCTGGCATCTATTGTCATATTCATTTATAAAAATTCATATATAATTGACTAAACGTGTTATATTTCTTTAGTCCTTTATTTCTAAAATCTTGAGATAGTTTTTATGGACTTTACAATAGGTTTTATATGCGTCCTTCCTATTTTCCCCTATATCCATGGCTTCAGGTAAATATGATGAAAAATCATTACCTCATCATGGTCTTCATCTACATAAGAATACTCAGTTATTATATGGAGCTGAAAACGCGGTAGGAAAGGGCGTAGAATTTATGAAAAATGTCAAACATAAAATGGACATTACATTTGATAATAAAGCTCCTTCAATAGTAATTGAAATTCCACAATACTATGATGGCTATCAGGATATTCTTAAAAGGGGAGGAAAAATTAGATGTATAACCGAAATAACAAAAGAAAATCTGCAATACTGCGAGAAGTTGGTCGAAACTGTTACTGAATTAAGACATATGGATGGTCTTAAAGGAGGAATTGCTATTAATGAAAATGAATATATGGCTACAACAGTCCTTCAAGAAGCACAACCATTAACCGAGGTAATTTACAGCAATGTAGATGAAGTTGTTGCTCAGGGGCAATTTATTTTTGATACTTTATGGAAAAACGCTATGCCTGCTCAAAAAAAGATCAAAGAATTAAAAGAAGGAGTTAAATCCTTTGAAACAAGACTTATCACAGAGTCTAATGATTCTATGATAGAATCTGAGTTTGAGCGAGTGGTACATAATTCTTCCGAAATTGATGTTTGTACATCTATTGACGGC
>DATEIH010000157.1:0-5733 GCA_035279165.1 Candidatus Nitrosocosmicus sp.
ACTTTGACGTGTTTACAAAATAGTTAAAAGCAATAATATGTTTTTATCCTTGATGAAAAAATCTACTGTAATTACTTTATTAGCAATTTTCATATTTCCTTCCTTTTTGATAGCATCTGCACCGACAATCCATGCTCAACAGAGTACAGGTTTATCTGCTATGACCTTGGTGAGTTTTGGGGACAATAGCTCATCTACCAGTGCAAATCTTCAACCAATAGAAAACAAGACGGTAACGTATTTCGGAGGAAACACCACGGGCTATTTGGCTTATCCAAACCAAAACCAAAGCGGCGGCGAAAAAGCAAAGCTGCCTGCTGTTATTCTGATTCACGAAAACAAGGGATTGAATGACTATATCAAAGAATCTGCTAATCTTCTTGCCAAAAACGGATATGTAGTATTAGCGGTGGATCTCTTTAACGGCGAAGTCGTAACCAACAACCCAGAACGCTCAGGAGAGCTAACTGGAGCTATTAGGGAAAATCCGAACATTGCGATAGAAAACATGAAAGCAGGTGTAAATTATTTGAGATCCCTTGATAATGTCGACCAGTCAAAAGTAGCATCTTTGGGTTGGTGCTTTGGGGGTCAACAATCATTGCAACTGGCCATCAATAGCAAGGATGACCCTCTTGCTGCCACAATTATCTACTATGGTAGACTAACCAATGATTCGCAAGCGATTTCGAATATTACCGCACCCGTTCTAGGAATATTTGGAGGGAAGGATCAGTCAATTTCCGTTGACTCTGTCATGCAGTTCCAAAAGGCCTTAAATGATACTGGAGTGCCAAATGAGATCTATGTCTATCCTAATGTTGGTCATGCTTTTGCAAATCCATCTAACGATAATTACGCCCCAACGGAGACAGCGGATGCATGGAAAAAGACTCTAGACTTTTTAGCCAAATACTTACAAAGCAAGTCGGAGTGATGAGACAAAATTATTGATCCATTCAATAATTTTTATTCGTACTTTTTGTCCAAATAAGCCATTAATGGCATATTTTATTTAAATACTTTTTCACACTTTTGTAGTGGCCTTGTTAAATCTGTCATTTATTATCTAATTTTATTCTGCACCGCACAGGATCTAATATTATCTTCCTTCTTTCAATATGTCACATTGTTTTTTGGAAAAATATGGGTGGAATTATGATCGTAATCGAGAGAAAACGAGGGATATAGAGTCATTCCTCCATCAACTATAACAGTGCTTCCTGTGATGTAACTAGCCTTATTGGATGCAAGAAATTCTACCACGTTTGCTACTTCTACGTCCCTTCCTATTCTACCCATGGGTATTTTTCTTAAAGTGTTTTCACGTTCTTGAGCGTTAGTACGTAAATTAATATTCATATCCGTATCTATTGCACCTGGAGCGACGATGTTTACTCGAATGTTCTCGGTAGCCAATTCTAGTGCCATGGTTTTTGTCATCATCTCGATTCCGCCTTTTGATGTTGCATATGGTACATAATGGGGTCTTGGAATAATCTGGTGAACAGAAGATATGTTAATTATACATCCACCGTGAGGATTATTTTGGATCTTCATTTGTTTAACTGCTTCTCTGCTGCAAATGAAGGGACCAGTAAGATCTACTGATATAATATTATACCAATCCTGAAGAGTTGTTTCTGTTAGTGGAATTTCCTTCTGAATCCCCGCATTATTGACTAATACGTCCAATCTTTGAAATTTATCTACTGTTTTACCAATCAATCTTATACAGTCTTTCTCTTGAGCAACATCTCCAGGGATAGCAATTGAATCACAGCTGGTTGTTTTTTTTATTTCTTGTACTACTAGTTCGGCTTCATCTATTCTTCTTGAATTAATTACTATAGATGAATACTCCTTTGATTTTGCAAAATTTAAGGCAATTGCTTTACCTATTCCCTTACTCGAACCTGTTATTACAGCTACCTTTTTTTCAGACTCGTATACACTTTCATTATCTTGATTAGTATGATTATTCTTCATGGTATTTTGTGTGATATTAGTGAAAAGTATTTTAAAAAGATCAAGCTTGAATATGATATAATAATTCATCATATAATAAAAGAAAAAGAATTATCAATAAAACAAGTAGAACAAATTAGTTGGTCATAATGTTAACCATAATGTTAACTATCCATCTCTTCCCTCTGAACTCAATCAGTTACAATAAAATAATTTCAAGCAAGTTGGATTTGAAAAGGATATTTAAAATATCAAAGCCAATATCATAAGGAAATACTAAATACGGCCGAATAAATTTAAGCAGAAGAAGAATAAAGATAACGACAAAAGAAACAATATAAAGCAGAGGATAGAATTATTGTGCCACTGTTCACACAGTCATATTACATATTCTCCGATTCTAAAATTCAATGGACTCGGCTGAATCAAGAATCTTAAAACAAAGTCAAACTATGAAGCTGAATATCCAAAATATATAATTTCTTTATTTGATACAATTCTTCGCATTATTGACCAATTTTATCTATAACTAGAAATGTTCTCACAATACCTAATATTGGAGTAAAATACTCTAACATTATGTTTGATTGAGGAAGATTAACTTGACAAATTCTATTCATAACAAGGTATCATATTTTTCTAGCTTGGTTGAGACATGTGAATCAATACGGATTACGGCTAGCAAGAATAAAAAAGTCGATTTAATCGTACAATACATTTCAGATCTGGATGAATCTTCTTTACCGATTGCAGTTCTATTCTTGTCTGGAAAGATTTTCCCAAGGGGATCAATCTATAATCTAAATATAGGATTTAGAACAATACTACAGTCTCTAATAGAGATCTCTAGTTTAGATCAGACAGATGTTATGCGAATTCATTTAGAACATGGTGATATGGGGTCCATAGCCGAGTATGCAATTTCTAAAAAAAAGATAGTAACACTTTTCAATAGTGTAGACACTTCGGAAGAAAAACCAACTTTAAAGGAAATATATAATCAGTTTTACAAAATAGCAAATCTTAGTGGTCCGCGGTCTAACAACGACAAGAAAAATACCTTAAAAGGATTACTTTTGAGATGCTCACCTTTGGAAGCTAAATACCTCGTGAAAATAGTAGCAAATGAAATGCGTATAGGTTCCTATGAGGGTCTTATAGAAATAGCCATTGCAAAAGCATTTAAAAAAAATGTTGAAAGCATACGGGAAGCAATGTTGATGTCAGGCGATATTGCAAATGTAGCCTTATTGTCAAAAAGAGATAAATTGAACTTGGTAACGATTAAACCATTTGTCCCTATGAGTTTCATGTTAGCTGATGTAATGTTTACTGCAGAAGAGATTGTCAAATATTTTGACCGGCCACTGCTTTGTGAATATAAGTATGATGGTATTAGAGTACAATTGCACAAATTCAGGAATGTTTGCAAACTCTACTCTCGAAATCTTGCTGACATTTCATATGCATTTCCAGAATTGACTCATTCTGCCTTGGATATACGAATAAAAAAAATAAAAAAAAGTCAAAAAAAGCATGATGGACATGCTAATAAAAGTGATGCCGAGAACATCGATGATGACAATATAAATTTCATCTTGGATGGTGAACTAATGGCTTTCAAAAATGATAAACCATTGCCGTTTCAAGAACTACAAAAAAGGTTGAGAAGAAAAAGCATGACAAACACCATTTTGTCTGAAATTCCCATCTGTTATGTTGTATATGACATAATGCTTTACGATCAAAGACAAGTAATCAAAGATTCTCTTAAATATAGAAAGAGATTATTGGAAAAATTTCAGTTTAAAGACTCGATTATTTCTATTGCTCAAAGCAAGTTAGTTTCGTCTGTAGATGAAATAACCAATAGATTTCGAAAAAGTAGAAATGAAGGGCATGAGGGATTAGTTCTTAAAGATCCTTTATCACAGTATTATCCTGGTAAAAGAGGAAAATATTGGATAAAATTGAAGGAGGAATTAGATACGATTGACGCGGTAGTAGTAATTGCTGAGTATGGTCATGGAAAACGAGCAGGAACAATTTCAGATTATACTTTGGCAGTACAAAATAACGCGACTAATTTTGTCAACAACAAATTAGCATCAGAAAACTGGAAGAATGTTTTTGATGATCTGAAAATAATAGGTAAGGCATATTCAGGCCTATCTAATAAAGAGATCGATTATATGACTGAAAAATTGAGGTCAATCATAATAGAAGATAAAGGTAGCCGAATTATTGTAAAACCAGAAATTATTCTAGAAGTTTCCTTTGATACCATTCAAAAAAGCGATCGACACAATAGCGGATATGCTTTACGTTTTCCTAGAATAAAAAATATCAGATATGATAAAGAATTAAAAGACATTGATGGATTAGAAAAAATTGAGGCAATATATCAAAATCAATTTCATATAAAAAATAAAAGTAATCAATGAAATAGTTTTGAGACGGCCTGATGCAAAGGCTGTAATCAAAAAAGGATGACCTATCGGCCAGGATTAGTGGGCATTGATTGGTTGACAATTGGGACACCAAAAAGTTGGTCTTGCTGTTAATTTTCTTTCTGATATTATTTTGGCACCACATATCCAACAAGGCTTTCCAGATCTTCTAAATACCCAATGTGTGGTATCCCAAGAGATCTTTTCTTTATCCTTAGGCTTTCTTGTTCTACCGCTATTTTCATAACCGTATTTTAATACTCTGGGCACATCCATTGCAAGTCTATTCAAATCATCATCAGAGAATGTTGTCACTTTTTCAAAAGGATATATATTATTTAAGAATAAAATTTCTGATTTATACTTGTTTCCTATTCCACTTAATATTTTCTGATCTAATAAGGCATTTGAGATAATCATTTCCGTATTTTTAGATTTTGACTTTATCATGTCCATTACTATGTCTTTGTCATAATTAGGACTCAATGCATCAGGACCCAACGATACAATAGGCTCCATTGTTGCAGGATCATGCAATGAAAATTGCAATATGGGACCATTAAACTGAACCAAAACCTTATCCAATGTAATAATGGTTAATCTTATCCTAGAGTCTTTTCTCACATCTGATACCTCATCTCTTTTAAGCTGAATTTTATCTGTATTTTTCTGCTTCATTTTTCTATAGGAGAAACGAGGTGGTGATTTTGCAGTCCCACTTTCATATTCATCTCTTTCGTAAATTCTCCATTTTCCCCACATCATCATGTGATTTCTTAGATAAATCCCGGATGAAAATTTAATGATAATATTTTTTCCAAATGTCTTCACATATTCAGTAGAGGATCCGATTATTTTTTCTTCAAGACTGCTGTCAATTTTGTTATGCAAAATATTAACTATTCTTTTACCCGATAGTGCATTCCATATCTTGTCTGCAGTGATCTTTACCTCGGGCCCTTCAGACATACTTTACTAAAAGAATGTCTGCCTAATACTTTTTATTTTACTAGTATTTTTTTATTACTAGTTGTTATAAACTGTGGCATATAGCGTCATAATCTGTCGTAATCTGTTACCGTTTTATTTTGTTAAAATCAAGAGTTGGAAAACATAACTTCACATCAGCTGTAAGTGTAGTCAAGATTGATAATTCTAAAACTGCTAGAATATTAGAGTATTGCACCTAGTTAGCAAATCCCATATATTTTTTTTAGAATATCCAAGGTATGAATAAAACAAAAAATATTCACAACAACAACAACCAAAACAAAAAACTCTTTGTCGCATCAATTGCAATAGCAGCATTAGCATT
>DATEIH010000158.1:0-6177 GCA_035279165.1 Candidatus Nitrosocosmicus sp.
ATGATGTTGTCCTAATGCATGGTCACTAGTTGACACAATAGTTAAGAATATGAAAGGGACTCCAACCAGAGCTGATAAAAGTGATTTGTTTAAATTCCATGCCAAGCCTAACGATCTCCATGTCTGGTGGACGTATGTTTAGTATGCAAATTTATCACTTTCAAATCTACCCATTTTTAAGAGTGTCTCGTTTCACGACGACCTTCTTGTTTCATCCATTGCTTTACTAGCCTCTTTTTCTTCTTTGTCTATTCCTTATTGTTAAGATTGTGAGACTACCTTTGGATTTTGTATTTTCTTTTGTAGCTACTCCGATCTTTTTACCTAGATGATAACAAGGGTTCGCATTAGTAGATGATGACAATTTGGACAGTTCAGGTGAATTGTTTTTTGTTGATTTAATCATTTCATTTTATCCTCATTCAACATAATTACTACTTGTTTCTATAATATAACTTTGTCTACTATTGTTATACATTGCATAATAAAAATATAAATAAAGAACAATGTATTGCAATATCTATGGTTATACAAAATAAGCATGATTTAAAATTTGTATGCAATATTCCTAAAGTTATAGACCAAATGAGATATGAATACATCAAAAAAACAAAAGATACTATTGAGATGTAATTTGAAACTGAGGCAACAAACTTGGATTTGAATTGGTATTCGAACTCAAATTATCCTGGACTCCAATGTCACAATACAATCCAATTATCTTGACATGGAAATCTGACCAAAATGACTTTATTAGTTACAGGCGCAACTGGAAGAGTTGGAAAACAACTTGTAAAAATTCTATCTTTATATGATAAAAAATTCTATATATCACTTAGATCAATTAATTGTTCTTTTCCTCTAGTAAGACAGAGAGTCGAGGCTTTTAGAAACTTGGGAATCACAAATTTCATTGACATGGATTACAATAATCTAACATCTATTACCCATCATAAACTTGAGGGTATAGAAAAGATATTCTTGATAACACCATATTTCAACTTATTAGATGCTACTAGGAAAATTGTCACTGAGGCACAAAAAACTAAGTCAGTAAAACACATTGTTAATTTATCAGACATGGGGGTAGAATTAAATCCATCTACCTATGCTGCAACAATACATAATCAGATTGAAAATATAATCAAAGACTCTGGTTTTCACTATACTTTTTTGAGACCTAACTATTATATGCAGAATTTTATAGAATTTATCTATAAATATAGGACAAATGAAAAATTCCTTTGTCTTCCTTTAAAAAATTCTAGAGTCAGCTTTGTAGATCTTCGAGATGTAGCAGAGGTTGCAGCTGTAATCCTCCATGATAAATCTAACAAACATTACAATAAGGTCTACGACATAACGGGTGGACAACGATTAAATTGCAGCGAAGTAGCTGGCATTCTTGAAACATTATTAGGTGAACCAATTAAGTATGTTAATATTTCAGAGCAAAAGGCGAGGACAGAACTCCTAAAGGCAGAACTGAAATTAGAATTTGTAGAGTATTTACTTGATTTTTATAGATTTATGCGAGAGGGACGGATGAGACATATTTCAAAAGTAGTTGAAACAATCTTAGGACGAAAACCAATATCATTTGAAATTTTCGTGCGAGATCATGCAGAGTTATTCAAGAGTGGAATTGAACTGAAAGTCAACAGTCAATAGCAATTGATTCCTCATACAATCGATGAATTAGTCATTTCATTTCTCTTTTGACACCTACTCTAAATTATCCAGTTATTTATCATGGACCGGGAAAATAATTTACAGCTCAGAAATATTGACATCATTCATATTTTTATGATAGTTCATTGATTTTAATAGCTACGTTCAATAGCTAAATTACATGATTAATAACAATGCATAATAACGTCATACTCTGTAGATCAGTTGCTGGATGTCAAAAAATTCAACAACAAATACCGCTATACGCATACCAACTGAAATCTATGAGAAAATTGAATTTCAAGCGTCTACGGAAGATAAGACGGTATCATCAGTAATAAACAACATTCTAAGAAAATATGTATCATGGGATCAATTTGTAAGCGACATTGGATTTGTTTTTTTGCAAAAACCTTTTGTGCGAAATATCTTCGAACATGTTTCAGACGAAGACTTGATAAAAGCAGCAAAGACATCATGTTATACAGGGATGAGAGATGCGATTTCTTTTATTCATGGAAAAAATGATGTAGAAAGTATTGTAGATGTATTAAAGTTATGGTTTTCTGCATCCAATTTTACAAACAAAGTCATCCAGGTCAATGGGAAAGTAGAATTTAGAATCCAACATAATTTGGGCCGAAAGGGTTCTCTGTATATAGGTACACTAATGAGTTCTCTTTTTGCAGATCTAAATATGAAATCAACAGAGGCTTTGCTAAAAGAACATTCCCTGGTTATTGTATTTAATTCTCCATCTAAAAAATGATCCTAATATATTGTAGTCAAGTTCCTTCGGAATACATTTTGATATGAGATAATACTAGAACTAAGTTTGAGTATGAAGTTATTTATTTTAAATTTGTACAACAGTAGGTAAAAAAATCCTAAACATGCGGTAATGAGACTTATCTTATTTTTGATTTAATAATCATATTAATCTCCTTTTTCTTAGTTGATAAAGGTATTGTAAAACCAAAAGTGTGAAATTTCATCTTTCAATTTATCTTCAGGAATAGGAAGATGACCTCCTATCGTAGTTGAAAGCAATTCTTTGTTATTTACCAAAGACCTAAAAATATCTTTGTCTGTAATAATACCGACCAATTTCTCTTTTTCCAGAATTATTAGTCTTCTTATTTTCTTTTCGTACATTAATCTTATTGCATCGTAAACAGTTGCGTTTGAAGACAGTGTTATCACCGGATGACTCATATGTTCTCTAATGGGAACTAATAGTTGATGTGGCTGTATCATTCCAATTGTTCTAACTATATCTCTTTCAGTAATAATTCCAATTGGTTTCCGAGTATCTAAATCGTCTACTATAACCACTGAACCAATATCGTTATTTGACATTATTTTTGATATACTGACAAGATTTAAATCCTGTTCAACGACTATAATATTTTTATTCATTATAGTTGATATGCTAATGGAATCAAGACTCATAATTCTGATATGAATACTTGTGTAAAATAGTTTTTCCCAATAATTTGGTTATACATATTCAGTTTACATAATATAATACGAATCAATATTGCATGTAAAATAACTTTTAGTTAATATTATTTAGACGATTATTGTCATAGCCAATAAATAGATTTGTAAAATATTATAATAGCACTCTAATAATAAAATAATGTCCTTATCTTGATATTAGAATCAGTTATTACAAATTTCCTATACCAAACGAGGATAAGTTTCGGTTTCGGTAATATGGGATGATTTTTAATCAATCGATAAAAAATGATATTGAAAGGCTTTATTCTATATCAAAACGTATACAAAATAAAACTTTTTTATTGGAACAGCTAAAGGGCCTTCCAGAGCCGGTCCAGAGGTATTTTGCATTCTCCTTGAAGCAGGGTCAACAATATGTAAACTACGTTAAACTAAAACATACAGGGGATTTCCGCCAATACGAAAATCAAAAATGGATGCCAATACAAGGAGAAGAGTACTTTACCACGGCGACGCCAGGTTTTGTCTGGATTGGAAAAATATCTTTGCTACCTTTAGTATGGGTTACCGGAATTGACGAGTATTTAGAAGGTAAGGGAACATTTCAAATCAAGATATGGTCTATCATTACAATATCTGATGCTCCAAGAGGAAAGAAGTTGGATGAAAGTGAGCTGCTGAGATGGCTTGCAGAAGCACCTTTGTTTCCAACTGCGTTATTACCAAGCAGTTATTTACAATGGGAGCCAATGGATTTTGATTCTGCAAAAGCCGTGATTGATCACGCTGGGACTAAAGTTGAGGCATTATTTCAGTTTGATAACAAAGGCAAAATCATACAAATTAATGCTGATAGATATCGTCTAGTTGATAATTCTTTTGTAAAAGGAAAATGGCTTGGCCATTATTCTAATTATACCTTTGTTAAAAATATGATGGTCCCTCGGGACATCAAGGTATCATGGAATACTGAAGTGGGTAACTTTACCTATGCTAGGTTCAAGATAGAAGACATACAATATGATGATCCTGTCAAATACTGACTTTATAAATAGTAATTGAAAAATTGGACTTCAAGATGTAAAGCTGGCTTGCTTACAAATGGTACTGATGCAAGTAGAAAACATAAGACTATATCTGTCATTAATTCTCAATTTTATTATCAGGTACTAATATAACTAGTAGTATCATAAAAAATGTCAGAAATGCAAAAGAAGATAAAGACCATTTATAAAACAGTCTAGTCACATTAAACTGGGATAAAACATTTTAGTTATCAAATGGATATCGTAATTAGTTTATGCATATAGAGACTGGACTATCTAGGGAACAAAAAACAATTGTCCTTGCTTCTTGGTTTGGATGGGCCCTTGATGGTTATGATCTAGTCTTAATGTTATTTGTAATATCCTCTGTGAATCAACTTTTTTTTTATGAAAACTCCGCAATCAGTCTATTAGCCACATTTGCCACTTATATCATAGCCCTAGTTATGCGACCTATCGGAGGTGCTCTATTTGGAAATTTTGGAGATAAATATGGAAGAAAAAAAACCATGATGGTAACAATCGTTGGATTCTCAATTGTAACTTTTGCTACTGGTTTACTTCCCACTTGGCAAACCGTTGGCATAGTGGCGCCGATACTTCTTATTTTTTTGAGATTTATCCAAGGATTGTTCGCTGGCGGCGAATGGGCAAGTGGGTCTGTAATTACCATGGAGATGGTACCAGAGAGGTCACGAGGATTGCTTTCAGGATTTGTTCAAAGTGGATATTCATTTGGATTTGTGCTTGCATCCATCATGTACCTTTTGGTACTTAATATTTTTCCAAATAACGAATTTGTTGAAATAGGATGGCGAATCCTATTTTTCACAGGATTAATTCCTGGATTATTGGCATTAATAATCAGGGTGAAGATGGTTGAATCAGAAGTATGGTTAGAATCCAAAAAACAAAGAAAAGAGATACACAAAACACCATTAAAAAATGTGTTATCTGATAAGGAACAACGAAAGCGAATTTTTTTAGCATTAATAATTATGACAGGTCTAATGTATTCTTATTATACATCCATCGGTTTCATGCCTGTATTTTTAGAAAACTTTGTGGAAATTAACAAGAATGATGTTGCAATAATAATGATTGAAGTAACGGTTGCAGCCCTATTGGGCACCATATTTACAGGATTCGCAAGTCAACATATCGGAAGGATGAAAATAATAACCATTTTTGCGATTGCATCTATAATACTATCCGTACCATTACTTTACGGTTTGTATATTTCTCCGAATATTCACGAAAAAATATTTTTTGCATCTGGATTGGTATTCTTGTCAGCAACAGCATTTGGTCCTATGCCTGCATTCCTATCGGAAAGATTTCCAACTGAGATAAGAAATACTGCCTCGGGTCTTGTTTACAATGGCGGGTTGATACTTGGTTCATGGTCTCCTATTATTGCGTTAAGTCTTTTGGTTAACGCAAAATCTATCTCACCAACCCTTATTCCACTGGTACTTGCCTTGAATATTTCAATAGGTGCAATAATTCTTATAATAGGATCTCGATTTAATCCAGATACTCGGGATGTGAGTCTTAATTAACCGCAATAACTTTAATGAGTTTGAGGCATATAGTCCTCTCTCAATAGTAAAGATTTGTAAAAGCGTTAACTCATTCAATAAAATCCTACCGGAGAAGTGGAGGCAGATAATAACATGGATAAATAGAGGTAACAGCAGATATTCTTGTTCTTTTAATAGAATGAATAGGCCCGCCTATATACTTTCAGGTTTATTTACAAATGCGTCGAATATAATAGACTGAAAGTATTTGCATTAACAAAGATAATGAGTGTATCGAAGTCAATAGAATATTGTAGACACACCATTATACCATCAATTAGTAATTAATGCAATATTATCCTTATATTTAATTTAGAACGCACCCCAAAAATTATTTTTTAATAGATGATCAGATAACAAATGATTTGTAGTACCTTCTAAATGTTTTCCTAAACATGTTATGCCATGAATTA
>DATEIH010000159.1:0-2531 GCA_035279165.1 Candidatus Nitrosocosmicus sp.
CGCATATTCAAAGTGCTTCATGCCTATCTTTAATCCGATCGGTTTCGGTTTAACGCTATCGCATGTTATCTTATTGTTATGATTCTCATTTACTAGGGAATTTGAGTCTGTGGTCTCCCGATTTTGCATCAAACTAATATGGTCTTTAATAGCTGCTATGGCTGCAGCGTTTACCAAAGCTTCTAAATCTGCACCGGTATAGCCTTCCGTTAACTCCGTTACTCTATCAAGATCGCATGTAGAATCCAATGGCTTTTTCCTTGAATGTATTGACAGTATGTGACGCCTAGCATTCTTATCTGGCAGAGGAATTTCTATTATTCTATCAAATCTCCCTGGACGCAGTAAAGCTTCATCTATTATGTCAGGTCTATTTGTAGCTCCAAGTATGGTGACCCCCTTTAAATCTTCGAGACCATCAATTTCGGTCAATAGCTGAGATACCATTCTTTCAGTAACATTGGCATCCGATGCTCCTGATCCGGTATTTCTTCTAGGAGCAATAGAATCAATCTCGTCAAAGAAAATAACACAGGGAGAAGCTTGTCTTGCCTTTCTAAATACTTCTCTTATTCCTTTTTCGGATTCTCCTACCCATTTAGATAACAATTCAGGGCCCTTGATACTGATGAAATTAGACTCTGATGTAGTTGCTACAGCCTTTGCTATCAAAGTTTTTCCCGTGCCTGGAGGTCCATATAACAAAAGACCTTTAGGTGGTTTAACATCCCCTTCTGTAAATAACTCAGGATACTTAAGTGGCCACTCTACTACTTGGGACAGTTCGTCTTTAACATTGGATAACCCGCCAATATCTTCCCAAGTTACATTAGGCCGTTGAATCTGGATTTCCCTGAGAGCAGAAGGCTGTATATCCTTTAATGCTTCTTCAAAGTCATTATTAGTTATTTTTATTTTGTTAAGGATTTCTATTGGTATTTTTGACTGTTCCATATTTATTTTAGGCAGTTCCCTACGAAGTGATCGCATAGCGGCTTCCTTTGATAAAGATTCAAGGTCTGCTCCAACAAATCCATGTGTTACTTTAGCAAACTGTTCAAGATTTATATTCTCAGCTAAGGGCATCCCTCTAGTATGAATTTGAAGAATATCGAATCTTCCGTCCTTGTCTGGAATTCCTATTTCAATTTCCCTATCAAATCTACCTGGTCTTCTTAAAGCTTGGTCTATAGCATTTGGTCTATTTGTAGCTCCAATCACTACTACCTTTCCTCTTACCATCAATCCATCCATCAACGTCAATAATTGAGACACTATTCTTTTTTCCACATCACCTGAGACCTCCTCTCTTTTTGGCGCTATGGAATCAATTTCATCTATAAAAATAATGGATGGAGATTTCTCTTGAGCCTGCTTAAAGATATCTCTTAACCGCTCTTCAGACTCGCCATAGAATTTACTCATTATCTCTGGTCCACCAATGGAATAAAAGTTGGCGTTTGTTTCATTTGCTACTGCTTTTGCTAACAGTGTCTTGCCAGTTCCTGGCGGTCCATATAGAAGAACACCCTTTGGAGATTCTATACCTATTCTTTCAAATATTTCAGGATGTCTGAGAGGAAGTTCTATCATTTCTCTGACTTTTTGCACTTCATTTTTTAGTCCTCCTATATCTTCATAAGTGATCCTAGGCATCACACCCTTTGAAGTGTCCTTTGAAATGGAGCTAATAATAAATTCAGTTAGATGTGAATCTATTATGGTTACCCGGTTAGTAGGACTTGTACTGTTAACTACAAATCCGATTTTTCTTCCCATAATATTTACAGGAATTATATCACCTCTTGTTACTACTCTTCCATCAAGTAATTCAGGAAGATGTTCTTCTAGGCCAACAATATTGAGATCTTCTGTTGGCGAAAGTATGACTTGCTCTGATTTTTCTATATTTTGAACTTTTTTGATAGTTACACGATCATCGATCCCTTCACTTAAGTTATTGCGTGTATAACCATCTACTCTAAGAAGACCTCTTCCATAATCAGCGGGTGGACCTGACCATAGCAAAACATATGTTGTTTTGTTTTTCTTGCTAATTATCTCTATGATATCTCCTGGCTTTAATTGCATTCTTTCCATTACATCTGGATCTACAAGAGCCATACCCTTTCCTACAAATTTTGGGTCAGTCTCTGCTATTTTCAGAGATATCACTTGGTTATGATTTTGATCTTTATTATCATAATCTACCATTTGTCTTTTTCACCTTTATCGTTTTTTTGGTAAAATAAAAATTGAAATGTCTTTTCGTCTTTTCTTACTCTATTTTGATTTCTTTTGCATTTGCCTTTGTCTGTTTCTTTAATTTTAACTTTAGCTCTAGGACACCGTTTGAATAGATGGCTTTTGTGGAGTCATCATCTATTTCTACATCTAGAGGAATCTCTGCATGGTATTTTTTCTGATCCTTTTCTCCGTGTATAGTTATGAGATTCCCTGCTGTACTTACCTTGATATTTTCTTTTGATAGCCCAGGCATTTCTGCTGTTACAACAAGAGCATTGTTTTTT
>DATEIH010000160.1:0-7311 GCA_035279165.1 Candidatus Nitrosocosmicus sp.
TTTCCTATATACTAGTAAAAATCTAATTGGAAAGAGCACATATCACGATATCGTATCAGAAAAATTGACTTCAAATATAAAAAAGAAAATAAAAGAGAGATATCCCGGCTATGGATAAAAAGAATTGATTGGGAAGACTGATATTTTAAAACTTGAAAGCAAAATATTGAAAAATAATCCTCTAGAGGATCCGTATGAAAGAGACATAATAGTTTACACTCCGGATAATTATTCTTCCAGTTTGTCGTCAGGCTATCCAGCCGTTTTTTTACTACCCTCTTTCGGAAATGATAATTATTCCACCATTAGTTGGAATCCTTTTTCGATGCCCATTCATGAGAGATTTGAGAAACTAAACCTAGATCAAAAATGTGGTGAAATGATCATAGTAATTGTAAATTGTTTTAACAGATTGGGAGGAAGCCAATATATAAACTCCGTTGCTGTGGGCATGTATGAAGATTATATTATAGACGAAATCATTCCTTTCATAGATTCAAATTATAACGTTTCGAAAAGGGCTGTTCTTGGAAAATCTTCTGGCGGGTTTGGAGCTCTTTCCCTAGGAATGAGGAATCCAAAAATTTTTAGCGCCATAGCAGCACATTCATTTGATTCAGCATTTGAATATTGTTACCTACCGGATTTTCCGATCGCTATTAGTGTATTAAGAAAGTACAAGAGTCCTAAAAAATGGCTTGTTGACTTTTGGAATAAGGCAAGCAAAAACGATAAAAAAGATTTTACTACGTTAAGTATTATATCAATGGCTGCACATTATTCGCCAAACTTGAATAGTCCAGAGTTATACACAGATTTACCATTTGATATAGAATCTGGAGAATTTAAGGAGAATGTATGGAAACAGTGGAAAGAATTTGATCCTATCAATAAGGTAAATGAATTTTCAGACAATCTGAAAAAAATGAAACTATTGTACTTTGATTGTGGAACTAACGATGAATTTAATCTGACTATAGGATCAAGAATTTTTAGTAAAAGATGCAGAGATCGAGGGATTACTCACGAATATGAGGAATTCGAAGGAGGTCATTTTAATACAGGCTATAGGTATGATACGTCTTTACAAAGAATATGGAATGCTATTGGATGAATATCGGAGATTAATATGAACAGAATAATACATGCTTTATATTGATTAGTCAGATTAGATTTGATTTGAGAATCGTGAATATTTGAACTAGAATAGTAACACGAATGTAGATCCATTCATAGGTAGGATTGGTTCATGGGAGTAAAGTGTACAATATCAAAATCAATCAATCCAAGTGCAAGGAAAATGATAATAAATTATTTCTTTTACAATGCCTAAACAACTGATAATTCTCATAATACAACTTGTTTATAGTAAAGAAAATCCGAATATTCGATATTGGATTTCAAAATTATTGTATTATTGTAAGCCAATTACGTTTATCTTGGCTCTTACCTCTCACTGTGTTTTCAAAATGTTGTTGGATTTTTCTTGTAATTGGTCCAATACCTCCATCACCTATAACCCGGTGGTCAATGAATCCAACCGGAACGATTTCAGATGCGGTTCCGGTCAAAAATATTTCATCAAAGTAATATAGTTCGTCCCTTGTAATGTTATCATAATAAACCTTAATACCATTCTGCTTGGCAATTTCGATAACTGTATCTCTGGTTATTCCTTCAAGGGCTCCTGTAGAAATTGGTGGAGTGTACAATATTCCTTCCTTTACAAGGAAAATATTTTCCGCACTTGCTTCCACTACAAAACCGTTAGAATTTAGCATGATCGCTTCATCGAATCCAGATTTTAAAGCTTCCATTCTTGCTAATGCAGAATTAGCATAATTTGCCACTCCTTTTGCATGAGTGGGCAAGGACTTTATCCCTACCTTTTCCCAAGAAGATACCATAAGGTGAATACCTTGTTCCATGTCTTCTTTTTTGATATGTTCAGTCCATTTCCATGCAGATATTGCTATAGAAACCCTATTTGGTAATGGGTTAACCCCCAATTTACCATAACCATAAAAAGCAATGATCCTGATATAGCATTCGTCCAATTTATTCTCTCTAACCACCTTTACTGTAGCCCTTTTGAGTTCATCAAAAGAATATTCAAACTTCATAAAATAGGCTTTTCCGCTATTAAACAATCTTCTTATATGGTCGTCTAGCCGAAATATAGTAATACCTTCCGAAGTTCTATACGAACGGATTCCCTCAAATACACCTGTCCCATAATGTAATCCATGTGTCAATACATGCACTTTGGCTTCATTATAATTAATTAAAGTTCCATCGATCCAGATTTTCTCACTCTCTATCATAAACAGCCCGCCACCAGAATAGTGTAACTAATTTATGATCGAGCCTTTAGAATGTATTGATCTAATGACTTCTTCAACATTTTGATCTTCTACCAGGATAAGAATTCTTGAAGTCTCTTCTTGTGCATCTATGTTTAATATGTTAATGTCTTGCTGACTAACGATACTGCTGGTATCAGAAACTATTTTGGGAATTTTCCACATCGAATCTCCAATAAGAGTAACTACTCCTCTTCCATATACCATTTCAACCTTGGGATAAAATGAACGAAATATCTTTTCGTGTCTTCTTACGTAGTCGCCGTCCAAAAATAGAAACCTTGTCATTTCTAAATTGTCCTTTTTATAGGGAGATAATTTAATAAAATCATGATATTGTCTTTGCTTTTCAAATAATGCGGCAATATGGGATGCAGCAATGGACTCCATTCTAACGATAGCACAGTTTTTCTTTCCAGTAACAATTTTAATTTTGGCTTCGATTTCTAGTTCATCGTCTGACAATCGTTTCAGTATTTGGGTATAATTAGAAGGATTAGAAATATTAGTAACTAGGATGATCAAATTTAGGTCATGATCGTCTATATCCTTAATGGCTATTGGGTCCAATATTTTCATACCAAACATACCTGCAAGTTTAGCTTCATTATAAGATAGAGTTTTCACATTATGTAGGTTTTTAGAAACGATTTTAGGGTCTGCACTTAATACGGAATTGTCTTTTTCAAAATCAAGAACGACGTTAAACTGTGAAGATAATAAAATTCCCAAATCCGCAGCTGATCTATCAGATCCTCCTCTTTCATAAGTGGTTTCCAGTCCATCTACCGTTTTTCCAATAAAGCCGCCAATGCATAAAACATCATTTTCTTTAACTAGTTTAATTAGCGGATCTATCTGATTTTTAGATTCATCTAGCAAGAAACTAGCTGCTTCAAAATTATCGTCCGTAACTATTGGCCATTCATTAACGTTCACACTGGAGGATTTAATTCCGTTACTTTTTAAAATATAATCCATTAAAATTGATATCACTATTTCTCCACTATATGCCAGGATTCGAGAGCGACTTACGTCAACAAACCGGCGATTTTCTGCTACTTGCTTTAGAGATATCAAAACAGTCTTGTTAAATTTCTCTAACTCGGATTCAAAATTTTGTCTGTCAGTATTTGATAAATATTTATTTGAAATTTCCAAATAGACGTTTTTTAGGACATCAATGTCTACCGGATTTGATGAAGCATAATTTTTTGAAATCCGAATGGCAACATCAGTCATAGACATATTCTTGCCTTCATAATTTGTTAGAGGAGCAGAAAACACGCAAATGATCTTTGATTTTTTCCTTAGTTCCCTTATTCTATCGATTATGATTGGGATCTTTGCGCCATTAACTCCTAACGCTGATCCGCCAAATTTTGCAATTACTAATGGCTCCAATACAAAAATTAATACAATGTCCCGTTATTATTTATTCAGATATTCAGCAATCAGCTTGGCAGCACTGGCAGCCCCATTTGACACCTTTTTCTCTTTTTTTAAACGAAAGCCTGAAAGATTTTCTTCCATAATCGAATCTAGCTTATCAATGTCCTCGTAGGAAAACCCCATTTCTTTGGCTCTAGCCTCTTGCTCAAAATGATTCTTTATTGGAATAAAGATGCCTGGAGTTCCGTAAACTGAGCTTTCATCAATTGTAGATTTTCCTGCTAATGAAATAACTAAGTCTGCTGCGTATACATATTCATGGATATTGTTTACAAAGCCAATATTCATATAGGATTCATTTTCCTTTCGATGGGATGAAATATTAGATGAAAATGATGATACTACCAAATCGCAATCATACCGTCTCTGTAATCTAGTAAAAGATTCGAGCGCCCTTTTTGTTAAATAGTCACCAGCGGATGTTCCTCCTGTAGTTACCAAAATGGTAAATTTACTAAATGAAAATCTCTTTCGCAACTCATCTCGGGTTGTTTTTATCTCCCTAACTATTGGACCCACATAAAATAAATTATCATGATTATCCCCAGACTCTGGAATAATAACACAATCGCTAGACTTTATCAAATTGCACATAGAATTGTTGAGATATTTTTCTATACTAGAGAACATACCATTTCTTATAAAATGAGTCCTAAGTATATCTGTAATAAGGATTCTTGGAATATTGAGATCCTGGCCAACAGATAGAGATGCAAAATCCTCATCGGTTATTATTAAAGGATATTCTTTCCTGTCTATGCCACTAGCAGATATCAATCTTTTTACTTTTCCTTTGGATTTTCTAAAGTAAGATACATATTTTAGCAACCATACAAAATTGCTTTTTAACATCCCCTTATCTATTGAAAACTCTGGGGGAGAGTATAGATTATGGACATTGACGTTGACGTTGACCTTTGAGTTTTCTGAAAGATAATTGTCAGTGCATATAAAATCAAATGCTTTTGAGCCTGTGATTAAGGTGAAATCATAATAATTAAATAAATTGGCAATTTCCTTTACAATGGCAACATCTCGTGTTATATGTCCAAGACCAATAGGGCTTGAAAAAAATAATGTCATATAGATTAATCTACAGTATCCTGATGTGGAAATAGTAAAAGCAACAAATATAGTATCAAAGAAAAGCTATTTTACATCCAAGTTTTTCAATTGGCTTTATATCAGCAGATAACCCAGTACTAGTCAAGACAAAGGAATTAAAAGTGATTGATTTTTGATTTCTTTTTATTATCAAGCAATTGGTGATTTTGGTAAAATTCACCGTATACCATGGATTTCATAAACAAGTTGTTTGAAGACAATCCAAATTTTAGAATCGGGGGTTCTAAGGACAGCCTTCCATTTTTTGGATGTAGTAACCAGATTCTTGAATGTCTTTTGCTACAACGGGT
Organism: Candidatus Nitrosocosmicus sp.; assembly: GCA_035279165.1. Lineage (GTDB taxonomy): Archaea > Thermoproteota > Nitrososphaeria > Nitrososphaerales > Nitrososphaeraceae > Nitrosocosmicus. The sequence goes on from DATEIH010000160.1 coordinate 5,231, forward strand.
GGAGCTGCTTGAATATGACAGAATTGACATTCTTCTTGTGTCATTTTCTGTCCTCCTTGATCAACACTATTAAGATACTCCTTTCCGTATTCAATGGCTTTTTCGTGTGGAGTACTTGCTTCTACAATCACATCAAAATGCATTATCCTTCCATCTTTTTTTGTAACATACGTATCATATACTGCGCATTCCATACATCTTTTTGGACTAACATCATATTTATTTTATTACATTGTTATCTAATCCGAAATTATGACTTTGACATTTGATCGGCTCAAAATTTGCTTGGCTCTAATATAATAAAATGGAAGTGTTGGCTTTAGCTAACAACACACAGAGAGTGTAGAGGATCTTACCATGGCAAAGATAATCATAGCAATTGAAAATGTAATCAGAAAATCAAGATGGCGAACAAATATAGAGTAGTAATGAAGTCTTCCGCTTAAGGAATACTTACGGTATAGATCAGTGGTTCTTTGTGGTGGTTTTGAGCGTCTTGAAAATGACCATAGTTGACTCCTGAACAAGGTGTTGTATATGGAACACTAGAATCAAGCAAGGCTGAAAGTACTTCCTCAGAAGTAGCGTTAGGTTTAAAACTTTTATACAAAGCTGCCTGTCCTGCAACAACTGGAGCTGCCATACTTGTACCACTGTCAAATGCATATCCTCCTTCCTTGTAGGTCGAAAATATATCCACCCCTGGTGCAGCAAAATCAATACTATTTCCATAATTGCTGAAACTAGCAGCATAATCATCTGGTCCCCCGATAGTACTATTACCCCTACCTCCACATTCTCCGTCACTATCAGAAATTGCAGAAACTGCTATTACTCCGGGGATTCTTGCTGGAGAGGTTAATGAGGAATTAATGTTACTGTTTCCTGCAGCGACAACATATATCAATCCCTTAGCGAGAGATTCATTTATGGCCTTATCCAATTTGTTTGATGGTGGATTCTCAATGCTTAAATTAACAATGTCTATCTCGTCAGCATGATCATTTACGTACTGGATACCCTTTATTTGAGCCGAAAGAGGGCAGTTACCGTTAATATCACACACTTTAATTGCCCAAAGCTTAGCCCCGGGTGCGACTCCTAGTATACCTATTGAATTATCTTTTGCTGCAGCTATTCCAGCAATATGTGATCCATGGCCCAAGTCATCATCGCCAGTTATCGCACTATCTACAAAAGAAACATTCCTGTAGACATTTAGATCGGGATGGTCAAGGCTTATTCCTGTATCCAAAATCGCAATATCAACATTCGAAAAATCCAATTCTCCTCCGGCTTGATTGGAAAAAAAAGTATTATCCACTTTTTCACTCGTGATATTGAGCACATTTGCATTGATTCTTTCAAGACTATCGGGGATGGTTTGATTATTGTATCTAACTGAAGCGATCTTTCCATTTAAATCCTGATTTATTGCAAAAATCCTTGGATCATTACTAAGTTTATTCATAAAATCTCTCTCATTAACTTGTCCATTATTATTCATGTTAATAACAAAACCAGGTGGATTTTCAAAAACAAATTTTATTTCACCATTTTGGACGTAATCTTGGGACACTAGTTCAGCGTTTGTGGTAACACTTTCATTTAACCATATAATAAATTGTAAAGGTATAGGTTCATACGTCAGATTGGGAACAATTGCTCTGTCAAACACATAAATCGTAGGAAAGGAAAAGTTTTCATTTATGGAAATATCAAATGTCTTGGTATTATTCACATTGGATTGATCAAGGATCTCTACTGTATACCAAGAATAATCTAGTCCATTTAGAGATATCACCGAGTTATCAGGATTGCAATCGAAAAAATCATTATTCACAAAGTATAGCGATTCTTCAGTTGTATATGGATTAGGAGATATTTTATATACTTTGGAAAAATCTTGATCGGTAATAATGGTTAATGATCCTCCTGCAAAATTATCAGCGAGATTAGCTGTGCAATCCTTAATTGATGTTTGAAATTCTTGGGTATCAGAAGTGGTGCCAGTACCAGTGTCAGGTGGGTTAGTAGAAGGAGTGCCAGTACCAGTGTCAGGTGGGTTAGTAGAAGGAGTG
>DATEIH010000161.1:0-2923 GCA_035279165.1 Candidatus Nitrosocosmicus sp.
TATAGTCCTCTGTCAATAGTAAAGATTTGTAAAAGCGTTAACTCGTTCAATAAGACCCTGCCGGAGAAGTGGAGGCAGATAATTACTTGGATAAATAGAGGTAACAGCAGATATTCTTGTTCTTTTAATAGAATGAATAGGCCCGCCTATGTGCTTTCAGGTTTATTTACAAAATGCTTCGAATATAATAGACTGAAAGTATTTGCATTTACAAAGATAATGAGTATATCGAAGTCAATAGAATATTGTAGACACACCATTATATCATCAATTCGTAATTGATGCAATATTATCCTTATATTTAATTTAGAACGCATCCCAAAATTATTTTTTAATAGATGATCAGATAACAAATGATTTGTAGTACCTTCTAAATATTTTCCTAAACATTTTATGCCATGAATTAGTTCCTTCTAGAAACTATTTTTTTGCAGAATAATTCTATTGTTTTGAGAGAGCTTTTGTTTTATCTTTATCCTGTTGTAAATTCTATTTCTTGATTGGTGTATACAATAATTCCTATTTCGGATTCCATCTCACTCGTGAGCAAGCTTAACAATATTCTACATATTTATGATTCAAATAATTATGATTACATTTTATGAGAACATATTCAGTCGGAACATTTCATTTGAATTCTAATGTAGGTTGTTAATAATTTGGTTGATTATTAGTTCTGCAAAATCCAATTGGCAACTTCTGGCCATAATTGACTATGGGCAGATCCGCTTATACATAACCCCACGTGACCACCTTTGAATCTAATCATTTTTTTGGTGTTACTAGAGACATGATTCTCTATTTCCATCGTCGACTCGGGAGACACAAGGTCATCATTTTCAGCTACAATTGTTTGAACAGGTACATCTACATTATGTAGATTAATTACGTCATGATTTAGCCTTATAGCTTTTTTCACAAGTGCGTTATTCTTGTAGCACTCATTTACGATATCCTTAAAAAGTTTACCTGGAATATTTGGAGTATTGTAAAGCCAACCTTCAACAGATCTGAATATATCCATAAATTCCTTGTCGTTATATTTTTTAGCCATTGTTAGATATTTATCTGTAGTATATCTTACCGGATTGCGCATTATGAATCCTAAATCTAAGATCTGTCCGTTTAGGTGGCCAAACTCGTCAATTATTTTGTCAGTATCAAGATCCTTAATCCAGGCTGAGAGAATAGTATGATCTTTGCTTGAATCACCAGGAACTGCTAGAAGAGTTAAATTTCGTATGCTATCGTTGTGCAAAGAAGCATAGCATAATGCAATGATTCCTCCCCAACAATATCCAAGGATTGATATTTTCTTTTCAGAATACTTAGGACTGTAATCAATTTTATCAGTACTGCTATTTTCTGGTCTAGGATTTTCGAACAAATCATTTTTCGTATTTGCGATTGTTAGGTTAACTTGATTCGCATCCTTGCGTATGTTATCTCTTGTTACATTAACCAATGTAGATTTCGAGCTTTGTTTTTGAATGATTTGTACAGCATCTTTTACATAGATTATATAATCATATAGGGAAAGCTCATTATATTTAGAGTTCGGATAACCCCAATCAAGCAGATAGACATCTATTCCTTTGGATAAAAGTGCTTTAACAACGCTTCTGGCTGGGTTAATATCCATAATATGAAATTGATTTATTGGAGCATATATTATCAAGAGAGGATTTTTATCTTCATTTCCGGTAGACTTATCGTCGTCTCCTATAAAGTGCAATAGTCTTACATTGTCTTTTTTATATGCTATTCTAAATTTTGAGACAACTTTATCCTTTATATGAGCATAATAAGAATTCCAATTGTTTACAAAGTATTCATAAATATCTTCAAAATGTTGGACAGGATATCCTTGATCTTTCAACAACCTATGTATCTCTAGATGGGACTTTACATGCTTCGATAATAAAGATGAAAATTCTTTTGATTTTAATAAATCGCTCAACTTTGCATCAGTGTTTTTTAGCCATTCTTCATACAGTTCTTCCGAAGACAATAACAAGGTTAGATTGTTAAAACCTAAGTTCTTATATTCTGCAGCCTGTTTCTGGTAATTTTCTAATGCATTGAAATAACTCTCTGTATAAGCTTCATTATACTTTGACAGTATTATAGTACCAGATGAAAGTGCTTCAAGGGCGTTTGTCAGTAGATCAAAGTATGAAAAGGATAGGTACATCGTGTATGTTACATTCGAGTGAAAACCATTTAAAGATTGATGAAGTATGTTATAAACGACTCCAATAAAACATGTGAATAGCGTTATTTCATTAACTCTCTTAAATGAGTGCCTTTTATTCAAAAAGTATTAAAAAACTAAAAATGTAAAAAATCATGTTTCAGTTAGTTCTTTGGTATCAACAGATCATTAGCTATAACAGTTGATTTGCCATGAGTCCACAAATTCTTTAATTTTTTTTATTTGCATGGCAGAAAAAAAAACTTCGGAGAACAAGGATATAAACACGCATCTTAATTCATAACATATGAGACTCATAGCATTGGTTGACGGCTCTGAACATTCACTGAAGGCACTAGATTATTCAATAAATCTATTACGTGGATTGGGCGTGAGTCGACATACATCTAAGAATAACACCAAAAATAATCACGACTTAATAATTCTGAACGTATTGCCAAAGATACATGCAACATCTGGAATCACTACCCCGATCAAACCAGATAAAGATACTAAAAGTATTTCATTTGATCAATATACTAACCAAGTTAATAAAATAATAGAATCAGAATGGATTAAGAATCTTGAAGAGCTCAAAACAAAATACGAGAAATTCGGCGTGCATATAAGTACCAAAATTCTCAAAGGAAGTCATTCTAGTCGTTATGTTGCATACAGTATCATAAAATTTGTAAAGGATCAAAATGTAGATCTCATTGTCCTAGGAAG
>DATEIH010000162.1:0-6646 GCA_035279165.1 Candidatus Nitrosocosmicus sp.
TCAAGTAAGTATACATCCCTTTTGTCTATTTCAAGGTTAACGATTTCTCTAAATGCAATTTGAAAAGCCTCTGCATGGAATGGCATTGCATCTATTAGTACGCCATCCATATCAAACAAAATTCCTTTCAACTATAACGAACTAATCCATTTTCAATAATATAAAGTAGTGTTATCAATAAATTTCCCACTGATACTCTTCCTTGGAAAAGTGCTGCTATGGAATCGGTGAAGGTCAAAGTATAATATGCCATCCTTTCTAAGAATGCCTTAAATAGCGAAGCCAGCTCGTTTTCGTCTTCAACGACCATTATAGTTTCAGGGTCTGACATATCGAATACTATAGTAAGAGAATATTTCACCCTTTACCATTTGAATATTTATCGATAGGATATCATAGTAGACAAGTTTAGAGAAATCTGCTTCAGGATCAAATCTTTACGTTTGTAATAGATTACATTTGATTTTTAATTGATTCCACTAATTTCAAAAGGCAGATTTATTGACAAATAGTTAGAGTTGGATCAGGTCACTCTAGATACAAAAGAATATCGCTAGTCGTGATCTTCTCAGTCAGTTTTTTATGTTCTATTTTGAATAGTAAATTTATTCCAGCATTGCTTGAAAAAAAAGAGTGATCGTTACCGTTATAACTTATCAAACCATATTCAATGAGGTAAAATAAATATTTCTTTATTAATTCATTTGAAATAGGTAATAGTCGTTGAATATTCAAATAAATATTTTGTATTGAAGACCCTTTTAAGCATACTAACAAAATAGGCTGAAAGATGACTGCCTGCATGACCAAAATATTTTCTGTTTTTTCCTCATCCTTGATTAATTTCATTATAGGATCCCAACAATTATTCTCATGGTAGTCTCAGCTGTATTTGTCCTCTGTGGAATGCAATTATCTTGAAATGGTACCTTTGCAATATCCAATATTAAATGGTCGCCAACTAATTTACATGTAAGATCCGTTTGCCTTGATTCTCGATAGATGTTAAACAAATCGGTAATATTGTCCGGGCTGATCTTGGCCATGTTTAAAAATAATAATTTAACATTCTATATAAGGTATGATCCGCCTCCTCCCCTAGTGACTATCTTGCCAGTGTCTCAGGATAACGGGCACAGGGGCTTATTCTTTGGAAGATAAACTGTAGACTTTTTGCATTTTTTCGTTTAAATATTCATCTCAATACCAGTAATAGGTAATGAAACAAAGTATTTAGACAAAATTAATTACTTTAACAAATCATGATTAAGTAGGTAGCGTTTGTGGATGTATTCTGTGAGAGTTCTAATCAACCACAGCAAATTTCGAAAAGTCTTCATCAGTCCAGTTGTTTATGCAATTGAGTTCATCTATAGCTTTACTACATTTTAATATTGAAAATATATAGCATCGTTACCATATATGATGGACTCCTTAACATTCTGACTCTCTGACTCGCTCTTGTATTTATTAATTTATGTAAGATTGAACCTGTAAGTTAATCAGTATTACTATTTATTCTAATAGTCCATTAGTCTCTTAATTATTAAATACGTACTGTTCTGCGGAAACCTAGTAGGAAGCAAAATGTTACTGTTGGTAAAGTCATTGGGATGGGACCATGTCTCCTCTCTTCTCTATGAATGTAATTTTATGACATTGTCAAGAGATTTTAATATTATTTGTACAAATTAGTCCCAATTTGTTCCGGAATGTTCCCGGTTCAAACTATGTTAACTATAACATAATAATCCGATAGCATACGAAGTAGCCAAGGTAAAGAAGTACTCGTGTGATCGGAATACCAAGAATCAAAAACCATGGATGCGGAATAAATGGTCAGTAAACATGATATTAAATAATCTGGCATGCAATCCAAACCTAAATGATAGTTCTACTATCTTTCATTGATGGTAGCAGGTATATTTGATCAGGTTTCTGGATTGATATCTCCAATAAGTTTTGAGGATTCGATTACACTTACAATTTGTAAATCATCGCTACCTGAAATTATTTTCGATAAAGTAGGTTTTGCCTCCTTTCCCAATATCATTGCCTCCTTTCCTTTCCGCAGTAATATTAATGTCATATTATTTTCAGTTAACGTATGTGCAAAATTCTTTGCCAAATCTAATTGTTGTTGAAAAGCTGAATCTTTATCAGTCACTGAGTGAATTAATTCCTTTGCACCATCGAGTTTATCCAATATTCTATCTACCGAACTTTCGTTTTCTTTATCTTCTGGCAAACTATTATCTCTATAAGCATCGGTAACCCTTCCTTTAAACAAATCAAACAAATCAGGTTCTATTATATTGATACTAATTATGTTTGAATAATTTTCGGAGTTAGTAAGGATGTCTACGGCTGGTTTATCCTGGATTTCTATATGTAATTTTCCACTTTTTATTGTCTTTATTGATTTTACTAATTTATCAACCAAAGAATTGCTGAAATTTTCCACTTTGTTATCGTTAAAGTTTATCAATCAAACCAGATCTCAATTATTTGAAAGACGGCCTCTACTGTGTCGATTGTCCTCATATTTAGGCTGGTTAATATTAACGGCTGACATCATTGTTGCTATCATAGGCTTGAATATCCTCCTTACTTGAGATATCATTATTTCTAAACGCTTCAAGACTTTCTTTATTTTTTTTGTGAACTTGTGCAGAAATTCTAATCGAACCGTTTACAGTAAGGTTGCCACTGCAAATTTGGCACCTCTCATGACCTTGAGCTTTGGGCATCTCTATCTTGAGGTTATCAAACGAATATGTGACTACCGCACCCTTTCCCGTTAGTTTTTCAATTAATTGTTCTAATATCGGTACGCCTTCTTCTGATATTTTATGTGTTATCTTATTTAGATTGTTATTTGATTGATTCATTGTAATACAGTTGAATTATGACACGAAAGGTTATAAATCGTATGTGTTTTAATACCTTGTTTTCTAGATTTATTTGCACATATTCCATAAGGGGGCAAATAAAATGTCTCTGTAGACATGCTGAAAAGATAGCTGGGTCATCATTACGAAACCTTTTTTAGGACTAATAATGACTATATCCATCCTCTATACCTAGTAAGACAATGTATAAAATTAAAAATATGATTAATATTTTTCTGCAATCAAAAAAAAAGAATTAACTATCCCTATCGTCTTTTTACTTGTCGTCAGTCAAACTGCTTTGCAGTCGGTGGTCGATCCTCATATGAGTATATTGATTCAATAAGACAAATATAGAAATAGTAAATCAAAAAGATGTTGGAAACTGTCAAAGGATTTAATAATTGAGAGAATACTGCAAGAATAAACTTTTTAGTGTAATCGTATCTTGCGATTAAAAAATTTGCAGGTACCTCTGGAATGGAGAATCAATAGTAAACTGTTGTTATCTGAAGTTCAAAAGTCCTGGTTGGACAGTTGATAAATTCATAATATCAGATAAAAAATTAGTTAAGTAATCACATTCTCAACCTTAAAGTCTTTAAACGTAGGATAGAAAATAGGCCAAAGGATATTTATTCAGTATCTGGTATCATGCCTTGGTTAAATTAATGGTTTCTCCTGGTGTGGTTGAGAAACTATTTGAAAAGTCATGATTGTATCTATATGAACAAAGGACTTAATTGATAGAATAGATAATTATAATAGTTGATCCCTGAACATTGCTCATTTGTTTCAAAAGGCACCAAGTGCCCTCTTCCTCCTGAATTCATTATTGAGGTAGAAGATGAAATTGATAATAACAGTAAGTTTATGATTGGAGTAAGCTGTGCTGACCACCGGGTCTTATTAGAGAAAAAGTTTCATCTATTACAACAAAAGAATTCTATACCTTCGGGTAGGATAAACCTGACAAATATAAGGATTATTCACACGGACTGTATCAAGGGCAATCACGAAGATGAGGATGAGGTCCGCATCAAAAGACTAGATGTATAGACACTGGGTATGTGATATTTTAATAGTACTGCCCTGTTGTAACGACCATTTAACACGTTTATAATATTAGAAGCCGCTATTTCGGACATTTTGTTTCTTGTATCGATACTTGCACTGCCTATATGTGGCAATAGAACTACATTTTGCATTTTGATTAGAGGATTGTTCCTGCTGATCGGTTCATCTTCAAATACATCTAAGGCGGCCCCTGCGATCAACTCTTCCTTTAAACCACGAATCAAATCGATTTCCTTAATAATTTTACCCCTTGATATGTTTATTATAAAAGCATTCTTTTTCATCATTCTAATCTTTTCATAATCTATTAAATGGTAGCTATCTTTATTTAAGGTACAACTTATTACAATATAATCTGATTCTGAAATAAGTCTTTGTAAATTGCAATATTCAAGCTTTCCAATTGATTTATTTTTGCTAAAATCATTTTGATCAAAATTCCTTTTTGTAAATAATACTTTCATACCGAATCCTATAGCTCGTCTACAAATTGCACTACCTATTTTTCCTAATCCTATAACTCCTATTGTCTTGTGGTGCAAATCTCTTCCAATCATTAAATCGGGATTCCAGCCGTATTTCCACTGACCTTTTCTGAGGTATTTGTCGGCCTCAATTAGTCTTCTGCCAATACAGAGCATCAGCCCAATTGCTAAATCAGCCGTCGTTTCGGTAAGTATCTCACCAGTATAACCTATCTTTATTCCCCTTCTCGTAGCTTCTGCTATATCGATATGTTCATAACCCGTACTGAAAGTGCTTATTATTTTAAGTGATGAACCTGCTGCTTCCATTATTTGTTTGTCAATCTTATCGTTTAGAAAACACAAAATCGCATTCACACCCTTCACTTTATTTAACAATTCTGAATACTTGAGTGGAGCACTTCTTTGATTTTTAATTAAGTTACAATGGGTCTCTAAGATTTTTAAACCTATTTCTGGAATAGGTCTCGTGATCAACACAATTGGTTTAATTTTTTTTGACAAATATTGTCTATTTGGCTTCTGCTATATTATATGTTAATACTGAAAGAATAATGTATAAGAAATTATTCTGAAAAATTTATTCAAACAAAATATTCTATAGTTTTTTCTGATAAGTTCCAGTATATCGATCTTTAAACTTGGTTCCGTCTTCATCTACTAGAATATGTGATTTTAGAATAGGTTATGAATGTACCGGGATCTATTTAAGCATCAGCAATATATTTTACACTACTTCAAAACCGCAAATGATTTTGCATACTTTGAGAATTGAGCACTGATTGCTATTTTTCAGATATTTCTGTTGAGATTCTCTGAAAAGACAGAGGAAATATTTGTCAGTCTTAATCCTTAATATTAAAACTGGAATAATTTACAAGTATATTTTTATAGACTCTTGATTATTAGAATTCATGCAAGACCATTCCGCGAATGTGCAAGAGAATGGAATGAATTCAATTAGTAATCGTAAAAAGGTTAGGATTAGAAAAAACCCTGAGCATGAGGATGATCAAGATAATCTAAGGTCAATGCTGAGAGAAAAAAATTCTAAAGAATTATCCGACTCCTTATTTGCAAACATCGTGGGATACGATGACATTAAGAAAATTTTTAATTATGCGTTTAATTCATCGTTACCAGTCCATATATTACTGGTGGGCCCTCCTGGTTCTGCGAAGACACTATTCTTGATGGAATGTATGAAACTTTCTCGTTCCTATTTTACATTGGGTAGTCATAGCACGAAAGCAGGGATGATAGATTACTTATTTAATAACAGACCAAAAAATCTGATAGTCGATGAAATTGAATATATGGCAATTAAGGATCAGGCAGCTTTGCTTAGTTTGATGGAAACTGGAATATTAAGCGAAACTAAATATGAAAAAAATCGAAAATCGATCATGAGGACCTGGGTTTTTGCTTCTTGTAATGATGAAAAAAAACTTTTAACCCCTTTACTTTCACGATTCTTTGTACTCTATTTTAAGAAATATGATTACGCTACTTTTGAGAAGATAGCAAACCACATTCTCGCAAGTGAGTGTAACTTGGATTTTGAAATTTCGACTCTTATTGCACAATTAGTTTGGAATAAACTTAAATCCAGAGATATAAGGGATTGTATCAAAATAGGTCGAATTTGTAATAACAAAGAAGATGTATACACAATTATAAAGACCTTGATGAGGTATGACAGATCAAACGCCGGTAACACGAAGATTAACTAGTGGTAAAAACATTAAGCGGAATTATCCTGAATATTTTTTCTCTTTCTAACAGGTAGGTTTAATATATCATTTGGACCATTTATTAAAAAACTATTGACATTTCTTGACGCTATCAAGGAGGATCTTATTTTCCCTGTATTCATTTATGAGGACGAGCACACTTACAAGCAAAGCTTAAATTTTGTATACCTGAATAACTCGAAGGTATTTTCAAAAAATCTAGTCATTAAGCTAGAAGAGTTGGCTCAGCTCAAAATATCTAATTTGTTGTTATTTGGTATTCCAAAAAAAAGAGACCGATTGGGTAGTGAAGCTTTTAAAAAGAATGGTGTGATTCAAAGCTCGATTCAAACCATAAGAAATACTTTTGATAAAAAATTTAACATTCTCTCAGATGTTTGTGTATGCCAGTATAACACAAACGGTCACTGTGGCGTCACAAACGGCTTTCGAGGCGGTT
>DATEIH010000163.1:0-4751 GCA_035279165.1 Candidatus Nitrosocosmicus sp.
CCCTCATCCAATCAATACCCCACATAAGATCCTCAGAGAAATCAATCAAATTCATTAGAGGTGATCCTCCTAATTTGATCGAAATAGGAGAGGGTTGTAGGTTTATAGATAGATGTCCACATGCATTTGAAGATTGCAAGAATGATCCTCCAGATATACGAGTTGGAAATAATTTGGTGAAATGTTGGTTATATAAGATTAATGATTAATTTGAAATCATGAATACAATTTTAATCTGTTAGTCCAATGGCTTTTTTTATAAATATTAAGTTTATATCTTAAAATAGTGAATAATAAACATTAATGCAAGCTCTTCTCGACGTTCATAAGATTAGACAGGATTTTCCTATTTTGAGTAGACGACTAAATGATGGAAAAAAATTAGTTTACCTTGATAATGCTGCTACCACTCAAAAGCCCAATGAGGTAATAGATGCAATCAGTAAATATTATTCAGAATATAATTCCAATATTCATAGGGCAGTTTATCAAATTGCCGAAGAAGCAACAGAAGAATATGAAAGAACAAGGGAGAACGTTAGAAAATTTATAAACGCAAAATATGCAGAAGAAATTGTTTTTACCAGAAATACCACTGAGTCTATCAATTTAGTCGCATATTCATGGGGAAATGCCAACATTAAGAAGGGAAATACGATCCTACTTACTGAATACGAACACCATAGCAATATCGTTCCTTGGCAGATTCTCTGTAAAAGTCGAGGGGCAAGGATCAAATACTTGGAGGTAGATGAAGATGGGTATCTAGACTTAGAAGCCCTAGAGAAACTTTTGGCAAGGAAAGGCGAAGGAAAAATTAAGTTGATCTCCCTTAGTGAAATGTCAAACGTATTAGGGACCATATTTCCAGCAAGGGAGATCATCAAAATTGCACATGAAAAGAACATTCCTGTCCTTTTGGATGGCGCCCAATCAGTTCCCCATATGAAAACAGATGTTCAACAAACAGGATGTGATTTTCTGGCATTTTCGGCCCATAAAATGCTTGGCCCTACTGGCGTGGGAGTGTTGTACGTCAAGAAAGAACTATTAGAACAGATGAAGCCATTTATTTCGGGTGGCGATATGATCAAAGAAGTACATAAAGAAAACACGATATTTAATGATCTACCCTATAGGTTTGAAGGTGGAACACCAAATATTGCTGATGTAATTGGCTTTAGCTCTGCAATAGAATATCTTAATAGGATAGGTATGGATAATGTTCGTGATCATGAATTAGAAATGACCTCCTATCTTTTAAGCCGAGTTCAAGAAATAAAGAATCTGAAAGTTTACGGCCCCAAAATTGCAAAAGATAGAGGAGGCCTTGTTTCGTTTAATATAGAGGGAATTCATCCGCATGATTGCGCGACCATCTTAAATGACTTTGGAGTAGCAATTCGGTCGGGACACCATTGTGCTCAGGTCTTGATGGAAAAGCTTGATATTGTAGCTTCTTCCAGAGCTAGCCTATATATTTATAATACTAAAGAAGAAATTGATATATTAATAGATGCTTTAAATCATGCTAGGAGGATATTCAATCTATGAGTGAAGATATTTACAGAGAAATGATACTTGATCACTATAGAAATCCACGAAATAAAGGAAAGATCGAGGAACCAGATATAAGAATTAATGATAGCAATCCACTCTGTGGTGACGAAATTTCAATAGATCTGAAAGTCGAAGGTGACATAATAAAAGATATCAAGTTTGATGGGAGAGGATGTGCTATTAGCCAAGCTAGCGCTTCGATGTTAACAGAGATGGTTTCAAATAAACCACTAACAACAATTAAAGATATCACAAAAGATGATGTGCTCGAAAATATTGGTTTAACAAATTTGGGTCCAGCGAGAATAAAATGTGCTTTGCTTTCGTTAAAAGTTTTAAAATTGGGTATGGTAAAATACTATGTTGATAAGGATCCAACATCTGCTGCTCAAATGAAGGATGAATCCAAAGTCTTTTGACAAACTGTAAATGATTGTGAATTCAATACACTGAAAGCAGTAACGAACAACTTTCTACTAATCAGTGGTGAATAAGATCCAAATAGAACCAACAAATCCCTATTGGAATATCAATTTACTTCTTATTTTTATATTTATTTTTGTTTTTGCTATTGCAAGTTTATTTGCAGTTACAGGAGTTTTGGGAAATTTAGACGAAATTATAACCAAATTTATCAAAGAAATAAGAAGTCAAACACTAGACGCAGTATTCATTATTATTACTACCATGTCAGATACTATTAATTTAATTATTGTTGGTTTTATTCTTACTATAATTAAGAGAACAAGAAGAATAGGTATGATTTTATTAATTACTCTGGTTTCTGTTACCATTTTAGTAACTTATTGCAAACCATTGTTTGCAATTGAGCACCCTAGTATCGATTTTAAGCCACTAGTCATATTGCCAGACAAATTTACGCTCGAACGGGATAGTTTTATGCCCTTTGCCCAGGACTATTCATACCCCTCCAATCACATAGCTTCAGCAGCCGCTTTCAGTTTCATTGTCGCTGGCTTGTGCTATAAATATTCGTCTAGGTTCGCAATCGCATTTTTGATATCTTTCCCGGCGCTAATAGGCTTCACCAAACTTTATCTTTTTCAGCACCATCTGATAGATGTAGTTGGTGGGTATTTTCTTGGGTTGATAATAGTTTCTATAATAGTAAAGGCCCTAAAAGCAAATGAGCAACAAAGAATTAATATTGTTGATTCTAATCATGGAGATTAATACGAGCTGCTAAGATTAATACTTCTGCCATTTGAATTAAATTCTTATTTTGAAATCTATGAAAAAAATAATGTTATTTCAGTTGAACCGATTTGTCAAAGACGGGTCTAGTAATAACCAGCCAAAGTGCGAATCATCGTGAACATACCGGTAATCCTTGAGATTTGGCCTCAATTTTAAAGATCGGATTCCAGATAGCATCTCATTTTGAAGTTGCAATCCCAATTTCCTTGAAGTATCATTAACTTTTGGAGAGTCTATTGACCGTGGCAGCAAAATCCTATAACTAAAAGTATGAGCATAATAGGTTCTGGCATAATGATCTAACAACCTCTTGGATATAATTGTGATATATTCAAAACTATCTAGATTCACTGTAAAATCTGTGTGAATGCGTTTTAGGAATTCAGTATTTACCAAATAAATAGTAGAGTATCAAGAATACTATTTATATACATTCTGACTGGTTTGAAAATTAGAATTGATGATGCTAATTAAAAGAAAATTTAAGATACTAATTTTCTTTCTATCGTTATTTTTCATCATTAAACCCCGATACAGGTTAAATCAAACTATTAAATAGTGACGTGGTTTGGTATAGATGTGGGCATTTTATAACATTTTAATTTGATATTGCCATTATTTTGGACTTGCAAATATCTTGGATTCGTGATAATATAACAAACGTATTATTAAAGTAGAAAATATATTAACAAATCTAAGCAAGAAGTCATCAGAAAGATTCATTTAGTTTTATTTAATTCTTTTTTAATAATAAAACAGTCTCTTAATAGATACTGATATGAAAAGATATAATCAGTAGTTCAATAAAGTGGTAATTAGCGAATGCAAAGTGGTTAGCGGTGATAAGATTTGAGGATCGTAATAGTGTTCTAGAGACAAATAACATGATTGGAAGCTGTAAATAGGTGGCAAAATGGAGATATTATATCATTTTGATACCTTCTACTTTAACTTTGTTAATATACTTTAAAAGTTGAGGTATGGAAACGAATTAAAATTGGTGAATTAATAAACAGTGCATCTCATCCTATTTATTTGAAAAGTTCGACTTATGTGAAAGATCAAGATTTTTTACTGTTAAGCTCTCACGGTCTATGCTGATATGGTCAAGTGACAATAAATTCATGGAAAATACTTTGGAGATTTGGTTATTAGAATTATCCCATGGTGCAAGAACTTCCCTCAAATTTGTTTTATGTTTAAGATTATAGCAGCAAAGATAGGGATAAATGCTATAAAATATTCAATCAATTTCTGATATTGTCCGATTAAATCCATTCATCTCAAAAATATCAATTTATACCAGTGGCCTTTTGATTAAATTTAAATATATCAAAATTTTTCCCTCTATTATAATGACAAATAATACTAACGAGTTGGGATCGACTAATAATCCTTATCAAATGGCTTTAAAACAGCTCGAAGAAACTGCAAAAATTATCAATTTAGATGAAGGTATTCACAAAATACTAGCAAAGCCAAAGAGGGTTCTAACAGTATCACTACCGGTGAAGATGGATGACGGGAGGATAGAGGTATTTACTGGATTCCGTTCTCAACATAACGATGCTAGGGGTCCGTTTAAAGGTGGAATTAGATATCATCCGCAAGTAACCATTGAAGAAGTAATGGCTCTTTCTATGTGGATGACTTGGAAATGCGCAGTAGTAGGGATACCCCTAGGAGGTGGCAAGGGAGGCATAATTTGCAACCCCAAGAAGATGTCAACCTCAGAGTTAGAAAGGATGACAAGGAGATATGCGTATGCCATTTCCGATATTATTGGACCCTATACTGACATTCCGGCACCAGATGTATACACGGGAGGTCAAGAGATGTCATGGATAATGGATACATATTCTACACTCAAAGGCAACCGTGGAGAACCTGGTCTAATTACTGGAAAACCCTTACCTATTGGTGGATCATTGGGTAGAACTGAAGCTACAGGAAGAGGCTTATCCTTTACTGTA
>DATEIH010000164.1:0-3915 GCA_035279165.1 Candidatus Nitrosocosmicus sp.
TCCTCCTCCTCCTCCTCTTCTTAGCATGACTCGAGTACCTAAATCAATCAAGAATCACTATGTCGATTCCTTTCTCATAAATTCAGATAACTTGAGGTCTTTCCTCTCGTCTCACAAGATTTCAAACTCTGAACTTGAGGATGTGTTATTTACAATTTCCAAACTGTATAATCAAAAGGTGGATGCTATTTTAGAATTATGTGGCAATGATTGGGCAAGGCTAGATTCTGCCTCTTCGCCTTTAATTTTATTCGTTCAATGCATTGATGAACTACTCCGTGAAGATCACTTGAATATTTCATCACAATGTAGATTTATTCTAAATTCATTCTCAAAAACGTTAGAATCTTGGATGATCTGGTAGTTTATATTTTGTTATTTTATAGTATGTTACGTTAATTTAATGTATTTACTTTTGTATTTCTAACTTTTAATAATATTGTTATAGTTTTATTACTGTCTAAAAAAAAATATTTAGTGTGCGTGAGGTGGTGGTGCACTACCTTTTGATAATTCTTCGTTAAATGTTCCTGATGCTTTTTCATGGAATTCCAATGCGGCCTGATCGACCTTAATTGCTTGAGGTGGACATACCGACACACATGCCATACACCAAATACAATCATGTTCTCTAATTGGATCTGCTTTATCTGTATAGTCTTTTCTTTCTTCCTTAACTGAAGAACCAGTGCCTTCAAATACTTGATTTACTGCCTCTTTAGCTGGTACGTCATGTTCAGTTCTGTACCATTGAAAAACTTGTACAGGACATGCTTCAATACATGCTCCATCTGCTACACACGAGTCCCAGTCGACTGCTACCATAGTTCCACTTACACCTAAAGGTCCTATTTCTTCTCCTTTTGCTTGGAATGCTTCTTTGACTTCTGCATTCTCTGCTGCCTCTTTTAGTGAACCTGGACCCCATAAATAGTGAAAATGTTCATCGTCTGAAGTTTTTATCTTTCCAATTACTTGATGATTTGCTGGAAAATCTGGATCGATTGGCATATTTTTTTGCAGAGATATTGATCCTTCTATATTATATAAATCATGTGTAGAAATATCTATAAGAGGCTAGATATTTCGAGGAATTTTTCATAATTCCTTTGATTTGATTTGATTTGATTTATTCTTTCCTATTTACCAATTGAATATATTGATATGCAGACGTTTCATTATCAAAAGCATAATGTACCTTTTGAAAGTTCTTTTTGAACTCTGTTACATTCTTCAAAACTTTAGAAATATCTTGCTTGTCTATTACAACTTTTTTGATAAAGATTGCTATTTCCTGCATTTCATCTTCCTTCATTCCTAGTCTGGTTACTTCGGGAACTCCTATTCTAATGCCACTGGGATGAAAATAATTTCTTCCCTCTTTTATATCTCCAGGAAGCAATTGTCTATTTAGGATTATATTACATTTTTCCAGATCCTTTTCTATAGTTCCCCCATCACCATAATTTGAGACATCGACGGCAAGTTGATGTGATTCGGTATAGCCTCGCTTTTCCCCTAAAACATTGAATCCATGATTTGCAAGGGAGTAGGCAAGCATTTTTGCATTCTTGATGACTTGTTTTGCATATTCTTCTCCAAATTCTAGTGATTCAGCTAATGCTACTGCTTTACCAGCAACATGATGCAAGTGATGACTACTTGTATTTCCAGGAAAAATTGCCTTCTTTATAGGATCCGAATATTTTTCAACTGATACTATGATGCCTCCTTGGGGTCCCCATAGTGTCTTGTGTGAGCTCATGGTCATTGAATCAGCGCCTTCTCCTAAAGGATCTTGAAATTGTCCCCCGGCGATTAGACCTGCTACGTGAGCTCCATCATAATTTATATATACATTACGTTCATGCAAGAATTCTGATAATTCCTTCACAGGATGAGGAAACAAGAAAAGACTCCCACCAAACATCGCTATTTTCGGGCCTTTTCCTTCAGCAATCATTGTATCTATTTTTTTCTTTGTTAGTTCAACATCAATGGTCATGCTTTCTTTTGAAAATGGAAAGTGTTCTATAACTAATCCATGAACCAAGCCGGCCGTTCCTGAGTGTTCTTTTTTCCCGTGTGAAATATGTCCACCGGTAGGAATAGACGAAGCTATCATAGTGTCTCCAGGATTTGAAAATGCAGAATATATTGCCAAGTTTGCAACAACTCCAGATGTTGCTCTACAATCGGCAAATTCAGCTTTAAATACCGATCTTGCTAAATCATTGCAAATATTTTCAACTTTGTCTATGAAAGTACAGCCTGCATATACTCTTTCTCCAGGCCAACCTTCTGCATACCTATTTCCAAAATCAGATACTACGGCTTCCCTGACTGCTGGACTTGGGATATTCTCACTTGCTATGAGGGGAATGGAATTATTGAACCAGTCATGATGTTCTTTAATTAATTTTAGAATATTATCCTGAATTTCTTTTGCATTCAATATCAATTTTTGTATTAATTACTTATATAAAACATCGTAATCTGGCAAAATAGTACTATTTTAGTGATGATTTTTTAGTCATTTATAACAATAATTTTATACTACATGTATTTTATCTACTCATGCAGAAGGTTAAACAGATGGAAGGATATTGTGTTAAATGCAAAGCAAAAAGAGAAATGAAAGATGAAAAAGAGGTAACCATGAAAAATGGAAGACCTGCTACTCAAGGTATATGTACTGTGTGTAATACGAAAATGTTCAAGATAGGAGGAAGTAAAAAATCAAAATAAATAAAAAGAATTTCAATAATCTAGTAGTCGATTCAAATCAATATTTTCTATATTTACCTTTTTGATATGATTTGTTGATTCTATTCCTATCCATAAATTAATTTATTTCAACTTCAGAGTTTGATAATGCCTTGTCAATTTGTTTTAAATTAGAATTAAATACGGTTGAAAACAAAATTTTTTGGTTATAATGCTATTCCTTGGTATTTCTGAAAAAAATACTTAATATTTTTATAGGTGGCATTATTTTATGAAATTACAGTAATGATGACAACCTTCTAGCTCTGAACTGTTGTATTTTAATTAATGGCTATTATATATAGGAATTTATGGATGGATTAGACAGGGAATTTGAAAGACCCGATTGGGACATTTACTTTATGATACAAGCTTTTTTGGCAAAGTTACGATCCAACTGTCTTACCAGGCAAATCGGAGCTGTAATAGTAAAGAATAATAGGCAAATATCAACTGGTTACAACGGTACCCCGTCTGGATTTAAGAATTGCTTTGAAGGTGGATGTAGAAGGTGTACAGACAGGATTAAAGGTATTGTTAAATCAGGTGAATCTTTAGAGAGATGTATTTGCGTGCATGCGGAGGCTAATGCAATAATGCAATGTGTTATGTTTGGAAACGCCGGTAGTACCAAAAATGCTACTTTATACTCTACTCTTGCTCCATGCATAGAATGTAGCAAGATGGCTATTACAGTAGGGATCAATAGAGTGGTCATTTTATCTAAATATGACGAGGACGGAACCGAGATCTTAAGACATGGAAATGTGCAAATATTAGAAATGGATCCAGCTAAGTTGCAATCTTGGATCTCAAAACTAATTGGATGATACTCATTAATAGTATAATTTCTGTCTGGTCGAACTTTTCTCTATGTACATCATTAAATAATTAACTACAAAATCTATCACAAAACTAACTAAAGCTCAAAAACTATCTATCTATCTAGCAAGCTAGATAGCTAACTAACTAACTACATAAATAACTAAAAAATAAAAAAACTAAAACAAAAAAAAGATTATGGAACTGATCTGCTGTAGAGTTTTCCTTCTAATGCTAGTTTGTACATTTCTGCTACATAGGGGTTCCTTGCAGGAGTTTCGGCGCCAAGTTCCACCAAACGTGCGTATACTCTAACTACATAGGCCA
>DATEIH010000165.1:0-7762 GCA_035279165.1 Candidatus Nitrosocosmicus sp.
ACCACTTGGTAACGGATATGCCCATGGATACACAGTAACACCAACATAGACACCACCAGCTGTAGCCACCCAACATAATATAAAGCCTAAAACAATAATACCTCTCATATTTTCGACTCTACGGCCAATCATACGCTCGATTTCGTCTCTGCTTGCTCCTGAAGAACCACTACTGCCACCACCACTACTACCACTATTACTATTACTACTACCAGATCCAGTTTGTGCACTAGGTTTATACCCTTTTGGTAAAGTCATTATTTGTAATAAAGACGGTTCCTTTTTAAATTTTGCTATTGAGTTTGACAAATTTAAACTAGAGACTAGCACTCATGATTTTTTGAACATTTTTGAATTATAGTTACAAGAATTCTATTTTATAAATAAACAGCAAAAGTCAAATTTTTCATCTCTTAGATCAAAGTCCTCATTGAAAAAATATACCTATATATCGTTTTATTTTATAAAAAAACGTGGCTATTTCATTAATACCCGCGAATAGAAAAATGAAGGGTCAAAAGGTCTCGATAGTAGGAGATAATACAGTGGTAAAAGGGAGTATTTTAGTAAAAAGGGGCTTTGCCCACATGCAAAAACATGGAGTAATTATGGATGTTACTAATATTGAGCAAGCTCAAATAGCAGAGGAAGCGGGAGCAGTGGCTGTGATGGTTTTGGACAAACTACCTTATGATGTTAGACAGGCAGGAGGTGTGGCAAGAACAGCGGGAGTAAAAACAATTGAAGAGATTATGAATGCTGTTTCTATCCCTATCATGGCAAAGTGTAGAATAGGTCATTACTCAGAAGCCAAGATGCTCGAAACTTGTGGGGTGGATATGATTGATGAGAGTGAAGTATTAACTCCTGCTGACGAAGAAAATCACATATGGAAGTGGGAGTTCACTACACCTTTTGTAAATGGTGCGAAGAATTTGGGCGAAGCATTACGAAGAGTAGAGGAAGGGGCTTCAATGATAAGAACTAAAGGTGAGCCTGGAACTGGAAATGTGGCTGAAGCAGTAAATCATATAAGAAAATTGAATAAGGAAATAAGGCTGTTAAGAGCAGCCTATTTGGATAGCGATTATCAAGAGATAATAAAACTCGCTAGGGACTACAGGGTTTCAATGGAGGTAGCATTAGAAGTAGGCAAGTTAGGGAGGCTTCCCATAGTAAACTTTGCGGCTGGCGGGATTACTACTCCCGCTGATGCCTCTTTCCTGATGAAATTAGGTTGCGACGGGGTTTTTGTTGGTTCTGGGATATTCAAATCAGAAGATCCATCGTCAAGGGCAAAAGCGGTAGTATTGGCTACTACATTTTATGATAATGAAAAAGAGGTCTTAGAGGCTCAAAAGATGGTGGATGAAAAAAAATCACTTATTGGATTAGACACGAAAAATCTAGATCTTCGAATGCAAGAGAGAGGACCGGTGGTTTGAAACCCCTATTAAAAGCAGGAATACTAAGCTTTCAAGGTGATATTGAAGAAAATTCAAACGCAATTAAAGAATCATTTGAAGAACTTGAAATTGAAGGCACAGTAATATTTGTAAAAGATTTACAAGATTTAGACGAAATTGATGGACTAATTATTCCAGGAGGTGAAAGTACAGTCATAGGTATGCTATTATTCTTGCAAGAAGTTCAACTTGAATTAATCAGAAAAAAGATCCGAGAGGGCTTGCCAATATTAGGAACCTGTGCTGGACTCATAATGCTATCAAATAAGGTATATGATAAAACTATAGGTGAAACAAAGCAACCATTATTAAAAGTTCTGGATGTTACAATAGAACGTAACGCCTTTGGACGTCAGCATGAATCCTTTGAATCGGAATTAGATATATCATATTTGGGAGAAAGAAGATTCAATGGAGTTTTCATCAGAGGTCCAGCGATAATTGAGATTGGTAAGGACGTAGAGGTTATTGCAGAATATGACAAAAAGATCGTAGCTGTCAAGCAAAATAAGATCCTGGGAACGTCATTTCATCCTGAACTTGCCAACGATAACAGGTTCCATACCAATTTAGTAAAGTTAATGGTAGAATATAACAAATCTAAAAAAAGAAAATGATGAATCTAGCTCAAGAATGACAGTAACAGGATCCTTATTCAGACCATTAAATAGCCATCAAACTATTCGTTAGCTGCCATGATCAAACTTGATTATCTATATCGTCCTTTTAATACCTCTCCTCCTCATGTCTAATGTCATATCAATATGCATTCCAAACATTTTGTTTCAAAAACAAAAATACTTTGTTGCTAACCTTGACAATTTGTATTTTCTTTTCATACTCTGTAAATGGAGTGACAAATGTAGATAAGTTATATGACTTTGACGAGTTGAAATAAAGTGGTATACAAGACTGAGCCTACTTTTAAATAAAAACAATAAAGGAAGGTGCGGGGGGTGGGATTTGAACCCACGGACCCCTAAGAGACGGGATCCCTTATATAGATCTTAAGTCCCGCGTATCCAAAACTATATTATTTATTTGGCCAGGCTCTACAACCCCCGCCCAATTAAAGTTAATTTTAATACACTAATATATATCATAAAATCTAAAAAGTCTTACTCTGTAGACAAATTACTAAAATCAAGTTTGAGAAGGTTCTTATTAAAAGATCTAAATCTACTCATTTTATAAAGTTATGTTAATGGAATTAGTTTATTCATTATTAATCTAACCATCAGAAAAAACAGAAAATACCACCGAAAAGCTATGATCATTTATATGCTTATTACTAGACCAAAAAACAAATAAGTTATCAAATAGATTAAGTAGATTTTAAATATCCGTTGTTTATGACCGATTCCAAAAAAGTATTCCAGAAATCTAACCAGATCATAGAAAATTATAGCTTCGAAAAATAGTTTTCTACCTGACATACTCATTAAACGAATGATACAACGTACGCCCAAATTTTAAACGAAGTAGCTCAGGGATCATAGATTAAGAAGAATTGAACTGGATTTGAAATATTAAGTTGTTTGATGATTTCAAAAATTAGGTTGGTAGGCTATAAACATCGCAATTCCAATCTTGGATTTTGTTTCCAAAGGTGCATTTTATATCTACCTCAAAATAATCAATATCTATTGCAGAATCAATTGCTTCAAACAGTTGCTGTTGGATCGTATTGCTGATCTTCTCCTTATCAACAAAGGGGTTTGGCAGGTTAACAAATACATCAGTTGCATTAGTGGTTGAATTAGAAGAATTATTTTGCTGCATTATATAGCCTGCAGTAGGTGAAGAAAGAAAGTCATTAATAATTGTCGAGTTGATAATGCTTTGAGAGTTATTCAGCATGTTACTGCTACCGCTAATTAGATACGAGATATCAAAAAATGGCTTTATGTATGCAGTTTCATTTACGATTTGATAAGAATTCGTAGACAATTTTGATATTTGTAGAGAGGATTGGGGATTTTCTCCAGAGTTTTGAGCATTTGAAGTAGGGGCACTGGTACTAACTAAAAGTAATATTAACATACCACCCAAACAATAAGCAAACGTCGGGTCTAGTTTTGGAAAAGAATTCATCTTATTCAAATTATCAATAAATATTTATGTGCCAATATAAACATTTTCGAGATTTTTTGATTGCTAGAGCACCAAAATAGGGAAGAAACAAAATAAAATCAAATCTTCGAATTCCCTCAATGTAAGTCAGAAATGTTCAAATACTAAGAATTATCATATTCCTTTTCGCTTAGTAGGCTAAAATATTGAGAACGTATTATGAAGAAGCAGGATTTAGAGTGAAAGCCAAAATGCATAATTTTACACCTAGGCATTTGAAATGTATTAATAATTGTCAATGTTTTAAGAATAGAGACTGCAAATTCACTCATTTTGACGAACATCAATAATACAATCAAATTTCTCTAAAAAACATTGAAAGGTATGAATATTACATCGTTTCATCAGATCGTAATAGATTACTCTACTCAGCTACTACTCTCCATTTTCATCCATATTAGAGAGTATCGTTTACTGTTTCCATAGGAATAATAGAACATTAGAATAATAGCATTTGGAATATAACTAATCCTTTAGATTAGCCCCCCCATTTTCCAGGATCAGACCTACCGTAGTTGATAATTTTCTAGGATTTTTTTTGAATTTATAATAGCATCCTAAAAACTTAAAGTGTAGCCAAAGCCTTCATAACGTGTATTCTCTTGTCATATGACAAAACAACTAGACTAGATGCATCCCCACTTGTTAGGACCATGAAATATTCGTTTGAGTATAATCGTGCTTTAGCAGTTTGTCTATTAAAGTTCTTTTGAAGGTATTTCTGGAAGTTGTCCCAATCAATATGACTCTGATTTGCTAATCTTACTGAATTTGGTAAGATTCTTACTGAATTTGGTAAGAAGTTGTCATGATTAATATGCTCATAGAGAAGGTCAAATTGGCTTTCTTTTGGGCTAAGAAGAAAGCCTTGGGCGGGAATTGAACCCGCGACCTTTGCCTTACCAAGGCAACGCTCTGGCCAGGCTGAGCTACCAAGGCATTTTATTAATAAAAAATATGAACATAATTTAACCATTTCCATTCAACATTTCTTTCCAATAAGTGCAATAGTCTGAGTCTCCATTATGATTATCAATTATTTTATCTATATTATTAGAGCATGCATTGACAACAACTATTTGGAACACTGCTCTGCGGTTGCTATTGATGATGCTGGTGTTGTATTTCTAACCCTATTTTGGATCTAGTTTAACTTTTGAACAAAAATCAATATCAAGAATGGATAGAATATCCAATAATTACTATTCATCCTTACAGACGATTTGGGCTTTGAACGACAGTCGTCATCCCTCTTACGATTTAACATAAATGATTAAAATTTGTAAAGAATACCTTGCTTCTATTTTATAGAATGCTGAAAGATATTACTAGAATAGTACAGATCTTGTACATACAAATAGCAGTGTTCAAACATTTATATCTAGTTTGACACGTCGTTCATCTCAAGGATTTTCTTAAGCGATCTATGTCTATTATAATCATCAAGTAGTATTTTGGCAAGATGGTGTGTAATATCAGTAACACTTATAATCCCAATAATGCGGTTATCGGCCTCTAAAACAGGTAGTCTCTTGATCTTGTTTGAAAGCATGATTCTCGATGCCGTATCAACTGAATCATAAGTCATAACGGTAATTAACGGAGAAGACATGATCTCTTCCACGAGAACTTTATCTGCATTATAATTCTCCAAACAAACCCTTTTGACCAAGTCGCTTTCAGTAATAATTCCAATAGGTGTATTGTCCTTATCTATCACAATTAAGGATCCAATGCGATTTTTGGTTAAAATAGCAGCTACATCGAGCGCAGTCTTATTGGAATATGCATGAATTGTCCATGGCTCCATAAAGGACATTATCTCACTTACGCTACTCATACTATTGAAATAGCATGTATCACCTTCGTATAAAAACTATCAATTTATCAGATGTATATTCATCTAACGAGACACGTAAACCCATCGTAAGCATGGCATCAATAAAAGATTGACATTTCGTTAATAGTATAGTCACAAAAATTAATAATCTTATTTCACAAGGATTTTATAGTGAATTTTCTAGAACTAGCCGAAATCCTTGCAGTAATGGAGAAAACTACGAGTAGGTTGGAACTTACTGATCATCTAGTATCAATTTTAAAAAAAACACCTGTTGATATAATCGATAAAATAGTTTATCTAATTCAAGGGAAGCTAGGACCAGATTATGAATCTAGTGAACTGGGAATTGCTGATAAACTGATAATAAAATCTCTGTCACTTGTAAGTGGTCATTCACTTGCCTATATCCATAATAAATATTCTGAAATGGGAGATCTAGGAGAAGTCGCTTTTAATATCTTAACAAACAAAATACAAACTACATTAATTCATAAACTACTAACTATCGAATATTTATACGAAACATTGCTAAGAATTGCTAACACATCAGGATCAGGTTCTTTAGACGTCAAACTAAGGTTTATTGTAAGTCTATTGAACAACTCTTCAAATCTCGAAGCCAAATTCATAGTTAAATTGATTCTAGGAAATTTAAGATTAGGTATCGCGAACTTTACTCTTCTTGATGCAATTGCTCTAAGCTTCACCGGGGATAAAAAAAACAGACGAATATTAGAAAGAGCTTATAATGTTTCTAGTGATTTAGGAAAGATTGCATTGATACTTGCCAAAGGATCACTTGAGGATATTAAGGCGATCCACATTTCTTTATTTAGTCCTGTGCGACCAATGCTTGCAGAAAGAGTATCAAAACCATCAGAGGCCTTGGAAAAAATTAATGGAGATGCATTGGCGGAATTTAAGATAGATGGGGAGAGAATTCAAATTCATAAAAAGGGAAAAAAGATAGAACTATTTACGAGAAGCTTGGAAAATGTAACTTCAAATTTTCCTGATATCTTGGCGGCTTTAGATAAAATTGATACCAAGGATTTGATTGCTGAGGGTGAAGTTGTTGCAATTAATCCGGTCAACAATAAGTATCTTCCATTCCAAACTTTAATGCGAAGAAGAAGAAAGTACAATATTCAAGAAATTACTGCAGCATATCCAGTAATACTAAACTTATTTGATTTACTATACTATAATGGGCTAGACAAGACTCACCTAACCCTATTTGAGCGCAGAAAGTTACTTGTAAAAATATTTGGTAAGCAGAAAACTGGTAATAAAATCACCGTAATAGATCAAATCAAAGTTTCAAGAATTCAAGAAATAGAAAATTACACGGAAAAGGCACTCAAGAATGGATGCGAAGGAATTATGCTAAAGAATCCTAGCAGCCAGTATAGAGCGGGAGCCAGAGAATGGGCATGGATGAAATTAAAGAAAGAGTATTCTGGAGAAGTTATGGATTCTGTTGATCTGGTAATAGTTGGGGCATTGTATGGGAAGGGACGAAGAGTAGGAAAATACGGGGCATTGTTGCTAGCTACGTATGATGCAGAGAGGGACGTCTTCTGTACAATATGCAAAGTAGGAACAGGATTTACAGATAATGTTCTCCTAGACTTGACAGACAAACTTAACAAATACATCATCAAACATAAGCATTCTAGAGTGGAATCTGGAAATACAAAAATGGATACATGGTTTGAACCCAAAATAGTTCTAGAAATTATTTCCCCTGAAATAACTATGAGTCCTGTTTACACAACTGCAATTAATAGTATGAAGCCCGGCTATGGTTTAGCACTTAGATTTCCAAAGTTTACCGGAAAAATTAGGGAAGACAAATCTGCCGAGGATGCTACAACAGTCAAAGATATTTTTGAAATATACAAGAATCAACTAAAGTAATAGTGATGTATATTGGAAGTTGAGTTGATTACATATATATATATCGTGAGAATTGATATTTTCATTAAAACCTATTAGAGATAATTTTCTAAGTGGAAAAGTTAATGGCCAATTAGAAGATATTCCGGCTAAATGTCAGTATTATTGCCATATGGCCGCCCTCAAACCATGATCGTTGTATGTATATTAACAAATGTTTCTCGATCATAAGTAGTAAACGACTTGGGTGGAAGGGCTTGATACAGTTTTAAGGAGATCTATAAGTCTTGTGGTACCGCATGAGTGATCGTATATTAAAGCGAATAATTACAGTATGAGATAAATAGAGAAAGCTTGCGTAGTATATCTTTTCATACATTATATTTTTGAAAATTATTCAGTATCGCTCTTTTGATTCAAG